>JAEUQZ010000940.1 GCA_016788965.1 Anaerolineae bacterium
GATGGCTGTACTGCCATACCGATTCGGCCACGATCAACTTGGCTTCCGGATGTATCCCCCGGAACACATCCATCCCCATCCGCTGATTCCAGATGAAGCCGTGCTTGAGTTCCGCGTCATACGGGTGTCCCCGCCGCACGGTGATGCCCTCTTTCTTGAAGGCCTTGATGACGCGCTTTTCCATATCTTCCTGTGCCGCCCAGCAGGTCTGGTTGGCCGAAAGCCGCAAATCGCCGCTGGCAATCAAAATCGCTTCGTTTTCTTTTATTGGGGCAGGGGTATGGACTTCGGGGAGTGAATAATTTGCCATGAAAAGCTCCTTGCAATCAACATTATTAAATTCATGCCTCAATTATACTCATTGGCGGCGGATTCGGCATGAACCACGCCCCTATCCAATTCACCCCAACCCTGAAATGCTCTTGACAAAAAGAGAAATTTTGTTCTATAATAGAGAGTCGTCGGATACGATCTGTTGTGAGGAATGCTGTGCCCCTGAACGCCCTTTTTCCCTTTCATCCCGCCCATCGTTTGGCAGATATGGCGGATGTGGCGGCGTTTGTCTGCGGCAGTTTCCCGTCTTCC
>JAEUQZ010000941.1 GCA_016788965.1 Anaerolineae bacterium
ACGTCGCCCGAGACCCCCGTGAGCGAGATGACGAGCTTGAGCCCGCCGGGGTATTGCGGGGCGTAGAGCCAGAAGCGCCACCAGGGTTGGAAGAAGGAGGCCGCGATGAGCCCGGCCGCCGCGAGGGCGCACGCGAGGACCGCGAGGCGTGAGAGCGTCGCTGGCGCGCCGCGGCGCGGCGCGGCGGTTTCCTGCTCGGCCACGTGGAGGTGCACGTGGCCGTCGCCGCGACGCGCCGCCGGGGCGAGATGGCCAGCCGCTCCCGGAGAGGCTGGGTGATCCGAGGTCGACATGGCTCAGCCCCCCGTCTTCTTGTCCGCCTCGGGAGCGCTCGCGCTCTTCTCCTTGGGCTTGACCAGAAGCCACCCCTGCATCTCGAGGTGGAGCGCGGAGCAGAACTCCGTGCAGTAGAACGGATAGACGCCGGGGGCATCGGCCACGAACGTGATGTTCTCGTGTTTGCCCGGCTCGAGGCTGACGTTCACGTTGTACATGTCGATCGTGAAGCCGTGTGTCTGGTCCTCCCCGGACTCGACGCTCGTGATGTGGAGGACGACCTTCTCGCCTTGCTCCACTTCGATGATG
>JAEUQZ010000942.1 GCA_016788965.1 Anaerolineae bacterium
CGGCTGCGGCCGGTGTAACACCGATCGACGGCAGGGCTTACCGGGCATCAAGGCGCGCAGCCGAGCCGAGCACCGGATGCGCCTGCAGGCCCCGAAGCCTTCGGCCACGCACCAGCGCCGGCCCGAGCGCGTGCAGTTCGGCCAGCACCAAGCCGGCGCAGCGCCGGCAGTCCTCGAACCGATGGCAGACCCGTCGGGCATCGAGGCACAGCACCAAGGCGTTGCCGAGCCCGAGCACCGGATGCAACTGCAGACCTCGAAGCCTTCGGCCACGCTCCAGCACCGACCCGAGCGGCTGCACCTCGACGGCAGACCCGCACCGCGCCGCCCCGAAGCCGATCCGGCCCGGCTGCGGCCGGTGTAACACCGAACGACGGCAGGCCAGTCGGGCATCAAGGCGCAGCGCCAAGGCGCGGCCGAGCCCGAGCACCGGCCCGAGCGGCTGCACCTCGACGGCAGAACCACACCGCGCCGCCCTCGAAGCCGAGCCGGCCCGCCCGCGGCCGACGTAACACCGAACGACGGCAGACCCGTCGGGCATCGAGGCGCAGCACCAGGCCGCGGCCGAGCCCGAGCACCGGATGC
>JAEUQZ010000943.1 GCA_016788965.1 Anaerolineae bacterium
GGGACTCTTGATATTCGCCGTGATATAGCCGGTTTCACCCACTTCCAGCTTCTCGCGGACATAAGGCTTCGGATTGAAGCTGCCCACTTCCTTGATCTCCACCGAGCGGCCTGAGTGAAGCAGCTTCACATGCAGCCCAGGGCGCAACTCCCCGTTGAACACGCGCACATGCGACACGACGCCTTTGTAGGTGTCGAAATAGGAATCGAACACCAAGGCCTGCAGCGACGGCGCGCCCGTAGGCTTGGGCGGCGGCACCCGTTTAACGATGGCCTCGAGTATGTCCTCGATCCCGATACCTTGCTTGGCGCTGGCCAGGATCGCGGAGTCGCCAGGGATGGCCAAAATTTCCTCGAGCTGCACTTTCGCCTGATCGACGTTCGCATGAGGCAGATCAATCTTGTTGATGACCGGGATGATCTCCAGATTCTGCTTCATGGCCAGGTGGACGTTGGCCACTGTTTGAGCTTCGACCCCCTGGGCGGCATCGACAATCAGCAAAGCGCCTTCGCATGCGCTCAGGCTGCGCGACACTTCGTAGGCGAAATCCACATGCCCCGGAGTGTCGATCAGGTTCAGCTCAT
>JAEUQZ010000944.1 GCA_016788965.1 Anaerolineae bacterium
TGGACTGGGACACTACCTGGAATCGCTGGAAAAGGTCGGCAGGCTGGAAGGTGTTGCGCTCGGACTGGGCGGGCACGAACAGCCGATTCACGACCTCTATGGACGGATCGAGACGATTCGCGCCTCGCACCTGCGCAAACTGGAACGGATGCAGGATGTGATCAGGATGGCGGGTGCGCCGCTGACGATCAGCGATATTTCCAAACAGCTGTATCCCGATCGTCACGGTTACGACATCCTGCTGGCGCTGGAAGAAGTCGGCGCGCACGTCGAATACCTCTACCAGCACGGCATGCTGGCGATAGGCAACCTGGAAGAAGTTGAGCGTGAGGACAACCCGGCGCTCCTCTATGGGCTGGCGTGACATGATTGCCCGTCGCGATGCCGCGCTGCTCGCTCTGCTGTTCGCCGCCAGCCGGGCGGCGCTTGCCCTCTTCGGTGTAGTGGCGCTCGCCGTTCTGCCGATGAATCAGCGGCCCGATTTCACGCACCTGCGCGATGGCGGCGCGGGGTTGGATATGTGGTATCGCTGGGATGCCACGTTCTACACGACCATCGCCACCTACGGCTACGAGTGGCAG
>JAEUQZ010000945.1:0-236 GCA_016788965.1 Anaerolineae bacterium
CGAAACGCACCAGGTTGTCTTTGATTCCCAGCGCCAGGCGTTCTTCGGTGGTTTTCTCGTAGTAGCTCATCAAGGCGGGCTGCTCGATCAGGCTCTCGACTCCGCCGAGGCTGGGGGCGATATAGGGAATGCGGAGGCGGTCGATGAAACGGCTGGTGATCGCCAAATCACCGGCGACTTCAAAACTGACGACGCCGCCAAAGCCCGACATCTGGGCGGCGGCGGTGGCATAGTCG
>JAEUQZ010000945.1:246-580 GCA_016788965.1 Anaerolineae bacterium
TGGGATTCCAGATAGCGGGCGACGGCCAGGGCAGTCTTGTTCTGCTGCTGGACGCGCACGCCCAGGGTTTTGATGCCACGATCCAACAAGTAGGCATTCTGAGGATCGACCACCGCGCCGAGGACACCACGGCCATCGCGCAAGGCTTTGATGCGGTCAGCGCGACCGACGATCACGCCAGCCAGCAAGTCGTTGTGACCGGACAGGTATTTGGTGGCGCTGTGAACGACGAAATCGATGCCCCATTCGAGGGGACGCTGGTTGATGGGGGTAGCGAAGGTGCTATCGATGAGCGTGAGGACGCGGTGCTGCTTCCCCAATTGGCCGATGCGTT
>JAEUQZ010000946.1 GCA_016788965.1 Anaerolineae bacterium
CGGCTGTTAAGCTGCGGTTTGAGGCGACGGTGATGGCGGGCACGCCGTCGATCCGGCTGGCGATGCAGGCACTCAAGGGGTGTGAGATCCGCGAGGCGCAGGGGATTTTGAACGGGACAACGAACTTCATCCTGACGCAGATGGAAGGCGGGTTGGGGTATGAGGAGGCGCTGGCGCAAGCGCAGGCGCTGGGGTACGCCGAGGCTGATCCGACGGCGGATGTGGACGGATGGGACGCGGCGGGTAAGGTGATGATTCTGGCGCGGGCGCTGTTCAACAGCACGATCACGCTGAAGGACATGGAAGTGCAGGGAATCAGCCAGATCAGCGCGGCGGACGTGAAGGCGGCGCAAGAGGCGGGGGAGAAATGGAAGCTGATCGCACGGGTGACACCGACAAGCGGGAGTGTGCATCCGGTACGTGTGCCGCTTTCGAATCCGCTGGCGGCTGTTTCCGGCGCGATGAACGCGATCACATACAGCACGGATTTGCTGGGGGACGTGACGCTGGTGGGAGCGGGGGCGGGACGGCTGCAAACAGGGTTCGGGCTGCTTTCCGACCTACTGGATATCGCAGGGG
>JAEUQZ010000947.1 GCA_016788965.1 Anaerolineae bacterium
GGATTCAAAGCGCGCAAAGCCCGGTAAATTGCCAGCGGAGGAGCCGATGTTTTGCGGGTAAAACGTTGAGACAAAACAATCTGAAACGCATCCCCGGCAGCAATATACTCTTTAGCGGCTCGAACAGCGTTCTCGTACTCCTCGCGAGTCCGATTCGACTCCAAGGGTTGCCCAAGCGGATACTTAGCCTGTGGGATAACGCGCGGGGCATGCTGCAAAGCGAGAATAATCTCATCGATCCGGCGAATAGCATCATCGTAAGCACTGTCAGGATCGCCCGTATTGTGAGCATTGGCGAGGATAATTAATTGGTGGCGGGCATGATCAAAGATCACCAGCGTATCCGGCAGCATGAAAGCAGCATCCGGAACTTTTAGCTCATCAACAGCCGTATTCGGCAAGCGCTCGAAATAACGCACCGCATCATAACTCAGATAACCGACGGCTCCACCTACAAAACGAGGTAGCCCATCAAGCTTTACCGGTTTGACACGTTCAAACTCAGTCCGGACAGCATCAAGCGGATCTTCGCCTTCTGTGAGTGGACGTGATGTACTGACACCATGAAGCGTGCGAT
>JAEUQZ010000948.1 GCA_016788965.1 Anaerolineae bacterium
CGTATCCCGAATGTCGTTGAACAGGTCTTGAATGGCTTGTGCGAGATTCACGCGACTACTCCTCCGTACCGGGTCGAAATCGTCAGAGAGAAGGGGCGTGCGCCATGACGTGTGGGCTGCCGCACAGAGGCGGAGCGCTGATGCGTGTGGGGTCATCCGGCACGACGAGGCTTCACCCTGACATGTTCTCAGGGTAGCAAAGCGGCTATGCCGAACCGCTGGAAGATTCCGGTTTCGGGTTGGGAATCGTACATGCGGCGATGGAGGATTCCGGGAGGGTTGATCACCAAAAACCCTACATGCTGCTGCGGGAAACTATGAACGGTATGTAGGGTTATGTAGGGTTTCTAGACCGAGTCAGCACTGTGATTTCTAGCTTTGAGTAGGTAAAGTGCCTATAATCTGCATAGATCACATACCTCATCAACGCAGGAATTATGTCGCAGGTCTTTATCTCTTACAGCCGGGTTGATGCTGCATTCGTCGAACTGTTCATCCGGCGGCTTCAACGCGCCTTTCCTGACCTGAAGATCTGGTACGACCAAGCTCCACATGGACTAATCGGAGGTGGCAACTG
>JAEUQZ010000949.1 GCA_016788965.1 Anaerolineae bacterium
GAGGCGGGCTTGGCGTCGTCGGTGTCGAGATAGACCAAGTCGCCAATCTCGATCACCGTCGCGGAATCGACGGGGACCAGCACCGGGTTCGTCTCGCCATAGCGCCATCGCATCGTGTCTGCCATCGAAAATATCTCCTAAACGTGAAGAAGTGAGAGAATGAATCGGGGGTGAGGGGGAGTTACAAATTCGGGGAAGTGAACCACAGAGACACAGAGGACACAGAGAAATGCGGAGAAAATCCTGATTTATGGGAGCCAGATAGTTGCGACGGCGTTTTCTTTCAAAGCCATCACCGATCAATAACTCCGACTGCTTTCTCTGAGTCCTCTGTGCCCTGTGGTTTGATGTCGTGCACGAACTGTCGCGAATCGCTCGCCGTTTGGATCGCTTCGAGCGTGTGTTGATCGCGACAGGTCGGCTTGCCTCGGCCGCAGCTGGCATTGAGCGGGCCAGTACCGGCGCGAGCCACAAGCCGGGCGCGATCTTCGATCAACTGCCGCATCTCGCTTTCATCGCGAGCGGCGAGCAGCCCAGCGTAAAACGCTTCGGAAACCAGCGTCTGCGACCACGCATC
>JAEUQZ010000094.1 GCA_016788965.1 Anaerolineae bacterium
CACTTCCTTACCCCAAACCCTGCCCATCCTCACTCGGTCGGGCTTTTTTCGTTTCCTTTCAATCAGCCAAACTTCAGGGACGGGTAGAAACCCGTCCCTACGAAAAGCAGACGTTTGCACATTGGTTTATCCATGAGATCGGCATGTTTTCATCACATATACATTTTTGCGGCGACCCGCTGCGCGGGATTCCCAAATGTTCAGAATCCAGAGTCCAGAAATCAGAGTCCAGAGCTATTTCGGAGAGCGGGCACACCGGAAACCGTGGATGTAGTGCCTGTCGTCAGGAGTGACCCTCCTACGATACCCCGCGCGGAGGTCTATGGTAAGGTTGCCGCTCCACGAGCCGCCCCGCAGCACGCGGTGAACATCTATGCTGTTTCCGGTGTCGCGCTCGCGACCGTCATCTGATCGATACGGATAGGCTTTGAATTCTGAACTCGTCCACTCCCAGACGTTGCCGATCAGATGAAACGCTCCGACCCAGCTTGTCCCCTTGGACCCCGTCGTCACCACGGCTGGCTTTAGGCCACTGTTCTGGCTCCACACCGGAATATCCGGTTTCCAATCGTCTCCCCACGGGTAGCGCAGACTCTCCACGCCTCGCGCGGCGTATTCCCATTCTAACTCGGTCGGCAGACGGCAGCCCGTCCAGGCGGCGAAATCCCGCGCCATGAACCAGTCGATCCCGACCACCGGCCTGGCGCTCATGGCTGGGTCGTTGTACCACTTCAAGGCATTCCCGATCTTGTGCGGTTGCTTGACGGCTCCAGCCGCCACCGCTGTCTTCCACTGGGCATTGGTCACCGGATACTGGGCGATCCAGTAGGGCTGCTGGATGGTCTGTGGATGAACAGGCTTTTCGTTGTTATAGTGCCCATCGTCACTGCCCATGTTGAAGGTTCCAATGGGAACGAGGCAGAAAGGCAGGTCGGCAATGGGGAGGTCGGTGAAGGTGGCGATGTAGGGTTCCCAGTCCCGGTTGCGATTGCCTTTGAAGGCGCGGGCGCGCTGGATGGGGTCGGTCGAGGATGACGCGGGCTGGAAACGGGCCAGATTGTCCGGGTCGTAGGCGGGATAACTCTGCCAGAAGACCTGGAGCGCGTCCCAGATGCCGACTGGATTGGAACGGCGGGCCATCAACCGCAGCACCTCGTACTCTTTATCACGTTCCTCTGCTTCCAACGCCGCCCAAATCTCGGATTCATGGGCATCGGCATTGAAGACACGCGGCGCTGTGCCACTGGCGCGGATTTCCGCGAGCAGCGCCCGCGCCACATCCCACTGATGGTCATCCATAGCGCGGTAGAAGCGGCTGATGGCCTCATGCACATCGAAGACTGCCGCCGGTTTCGTTGGGCTGGCCGTTCCGCCTAACGAGCGGATGATTTTGGTGACATCGTTGTGAAAATCGGGATCATCACGGACGGGCGTGGCATTCTTGAAGGCCAATTCGCGCAGTTCCAGCGGCAGTTCATCCGCGCCGGGCATGGAGGCATTGTCCACCAGCACCGGAATTACCAGACAGTGATCCCGCTGAAGCGCGGTTTCCACCTCGATCCGCACGAAGTCGCCGGGGTTATCCAGGCGGCGCTGGCCTTTCTCGTCGGTGATCGTCAGCCAGGACT
Source organism: Anaerolineae bacterium (assembly GCA_016788965.1). Taxonomy (GTDB): domain Bacteria; phylum Chloroflexota; class Anaerolineae; order Aggregatilineales; family Phototrophicaceae; genus CFX2. The sequence goes on from JAEUQZ010000094.1 coordinate 1,629, forward strand.
TGCCGATGATGACCAACTGCACATCGCACTGGGCGACGGCCTCGCGCAAGACACCGCGGAAGTCGCGTCCCATAGGAATGTCATCGACATCCTTGAACACATTCGGTTTGCCGAAGGCTTCGACCAGACGGTCGTAGATGCGTCCGGCGTCTTTGCGGCTGTCGGCTCGGCGGTAGCTGATGAAGATGTGCGACATGGCAGCGGGTAGGCTTTCTGGGATTCACGCAATGGGGACATTATGACCGTGGGAAATAGGTTCCGCAAGTGGGATGAGGCGGGGATCAGGGATTGGGGATCGGGGATCAGGGATTGGGGAAAGGTGGGCGAGCCAGCGAATCGCCCCTACGGGAGAATCTGCTGGTGGAGGCGGGTGCGGGGACTGGGGATGACGATGAAGGTGCCGGTCTGCTCGCAGATGGCGCTGCCGTCGGGGCGGATCACCTGGAGCGTCCAGCGGTAGAGTCCCAGCCCTTTGAGGAAGCGCACCGGCCAATCCAGCACGACGATCTGACCGCCGGGCATATCCAGCCCGTCGCCCTGCCCGGTTTGTACCCTGACGATCTGTAAACGCAGCACATCCTCCGGCACAGGGATGGATGCCCGCAGGGCGATCACGGCCTGATCGTTCAGAATACGGACGCGGCCATCGGCGGTCGGCGTGGTCAGCAGGCTGACGATCCAGAGCTGTTCGCAGACCTCCCGCGCGGTCAGGGTGGGTAGGGGCGTGCTGGTAGGGGTAATGGTGGCGGTCGGGGTGATGGGGGTGGCGGTGGGGGTGTAGGTCGGCGTCCAGGTGGCCGGGAGGGTCGGGCGGCTGGAGGCCACGGTTGGCGAGGGCTGAGCCGTCTGAGTCAGGGCAGCGGCGACGGCTGTTTCGACCGCGCCGGGGTCGAGCGTGGGATCGGGCGGCGGGGATGTGGGCGGCGCGGTTCCGCAGCCGGCCAGCAGCGCGATGAGGATCAGCGCCCAAAGCAAAGGGGCGGGTCTGAAACCCGCCCCTCGATAGAACTGTGAACGCTTGATCCTCACCCCCCAAGCCTTCTCAGGGGCAGGTTTTTGGGAAATGCAAGAAGAATTGAACCACAGAGACACAGAGACCACCCGGAGGGGGTGGGGCATTATCAGGGCGGGAAACGGGTCGATGGGCGTCACCCGGCCATGAAATGGCCGGGCTAGTTGAAGACCACCCCCTGCGGGGGTTCCTGAGAACCGCTCGATCATGGATGTTTGATCCCTTCGGATCGATCTTCCATGAAAGACTTACCCTTGAGAACCCCCTGACCCCCTCTCCACTTCGTCGCCTTCGGGGAGGCTTCGCACTGGCAGAGGGGGATCTGGCAACGAGGGGAAAAACTGCACGAGCAGTTCATAACCCGCTTTAGGACGAGCGCGTCGGCGTGGCGCTGGCCGGAACCGGCGTGGCCGAGGCGGGCACAGGCGTGGCGCTCGGAGGGACGGGCGTGGCCGAAGCCGGAACCAGTGTGGCCGAGGCGGGCACAGGCGTGGCGCTGGCCGGAACCGATGTCGGGGCGACGGCCGCGGTGGATTCGGCAGTGGCTTCGCCCGTGGCCTCGGCGGTCGCTTCCGCGCCGGGCGGGAGTGTGCCAGCGGCGGTGGCCGTCAGCGTGGCGAAGAACTGCTGCTGAATGACCTGGGCCGTGGCGGTCTGCTCGACTTCGCTGAAGGGGTTGGGCGTGCGCGTCGGCGAGGGAGGCGGCGTCGGCGAGGCGACGTAGGGCGGGACGGTGATCTGGTTGATCAGGTTGTCCACAAGGTCTTTCTGGAGGATGTAGACGTTCCTGACATCCTCATTGACCTGCCCGTAGTAGCGCGGGTTGGCGGCGGCCTGATTGCCGATCTTCAGCACATACGTCTTGCCATCGGAGTCGGTCAGGGTCAGGGTGTACTTGGGCGCATCCAGGCCGAAGTCGGCAGGCTTATCGGTCTCGAAGCGGTCGAGGGCGGTCAGCGAGGCGAGTACACTCATCGTGCCGACGGCCTTGACCTGATCGGTGGGGAGCGTCTGGATGTTGGTGGCTTCGACCACCGCCCAGACATTGGTGGTGGCGTCTTTGGTCATGACGACCTTGAAGGTGGTGGTGTTATCGACCACCTCGAAGCGGACGATCTTGCCCTGGTTGTTGACATCGGCGATGTCCGGGAAGATCGGGCCGACGCTGGGCGTGGTGGTGGCCGTCTGAGCAGGGGCGGCGGCGGGCTGGCTGCTGAGCAGCAGCACCGCGCCGATCACGATCAGGCTGACGACCAGGAGGATGAGGGTTCCGCGATCAAAACGCATGGTCGTTAGGCTCCTTACCGCGCCCGCTCACGGCTGCGCCACCAGGCATACAGGCCCAGCAGCAGCACGCCGAACGGCAGCACGATGATCGACACAAAGTTGATGTTTCGCAGGACCGGCTGGGTGGCGAAGATGGGGGTGTCTTCCGCCCGCTGCGGCTGTGTGAGCTGCGGTATCTCCTGGAAGAAATCGTCGAACTTGGTCGTCCAGGCGAAGCTCAACAGCGCCACCGACAGGTTGGAGACGCCGCCGCCGCGCCACTGGTTGGTGGGAATATCGGCGCTGCCGAACAGCACCAAGCGCGCGCCGGTCTGGGTATTTTCCGCCGATGCGCCCACCACGAACGGCCCCTTCGGATCGGTGTCGGTCGGGCGCGTCAGGGCGATATCGGTGGTGGTCAGGATGCTGGTATCCAGCTTGGCGTAGGACTGATCCGAGGTCTTGACCAGTTCGGTGACGACCACGTTCTGCGGCAAGGTCGGGGCGACCTCGATGCCGCGCGGCAGCGACAGCACCATCGGCGTGCCCTCGTTGAGGTTGCGGGTGATCGGGCTGGTGGTATCGAAGGTGTTCGCGCCCGGCAGGAAGCCGTACTGGTCGGCCAGCAGGGTTTGATCCATGACGAGATTATCGGCGAAGCGCAGCCCGAAGGTGCTGAAGAGGTACTCGCTGAGGGCCGGCGTGGTCGCCAGCACGGGCTGGTTGTCCGATTTGACGGGGGCGGCGAAGATGACGACGTGACCGCCGTTGTTGAGGTAGTTGGTCAGGAAATCGACCTGCTGCTGGTTGAGCGGGGTATCGCCGCCGACGATGACGACGACCTGCCCATCGACAGCCGGATCGGTGAGGTTGATGTCGCCGCCGGTGGCGGTGGCGGCCAACTCCACGAAGCTGACTTCATCGGTCTTCCAGTTGAACTGCTCCTTGAGCAGGGTGTTCAACTCGGACATGCCCGATGAGCCAGCGCCCTCCAGGGTGACGCCGCTGTCGGTGACGATGACATAGGCGCGGAAATCACCGGAGGCGGCCACGCGCAGGATGGCATTGGAGAGGGCTTCCTGCGTCAGGAAATCGACCTTTTGCAGGCGGTCATTGATGGGGTTGCCTGACGCATCGAGCGGCAGGACGGCGATCTGCCCGGCACGGGTGATCTCATAGGTCTGGGCCAGGTTGGGGTTGCGGTCGGGATCGACGAATTCGTAGGTGATCTTGTTCTGGCTGGCCTGGACGTATTCATCCAGGAGGATGACGGCCTGATCCCGCGCTGATCCCTGATTCTGACCGTAGAAGGCGTAGATTTTGACGTTGGGGATGTTCGGCTCGACGCCCAGGCTCTGGATGATCTGACGGTTCTCGTCGGTGAGCGAGAAGTCGTTGCGCTCGGTCAGATCGAGGCGGATGTTGCGCGATTTGACCACCGAGTAGATGGCGATCAGCGCCACGATGAAGATGATCGTCACGAGGATGGTCGTGCCGCCGTAGCGGGCGGTGCGGCCGGTCAGGATGGCGCGGGCCTGGTCAGGAGCCATGAAGCCCCAGACGACCAGCGAGAGCAGGCCGATGCCCAGCCCACCCCAGCCCACGACCGAGAAAGTCGGCTGGGTCAGCAGGACGATCAGCGCCACGGCGAAGCCCACCACGGCCAGGATCAGCATGTAGTAGGGTGGGATGAAGGGTTCCTGCTCGCTGTTGACGGGAGGAGGATTGACAGTCTGGTTGCTCATGAGCGCCACCGCCTCACTTCGACAATGCGCGTGGTGATGAACAACGCGCCGATAATCATGAAGACAAAATAGAGGATGTCCTCTGCCCGGATCACGCCCTGGAGGAGCGTGGTTTCGTAGTGCGCCTGGAGGCCGAGTTCACGGATGAAGCTGCCCACGGTCGGCGGCACATTCGGCAGGTTGGAGATGGCCGTCGCGGCGACTTCGGCCAGATACAGCACCAGCACGGTGGCCGCGCCGAGGAAGGCCGCCACGACCTGATCTTCGGTTACGGCTGACCAGATCATGGTCACGGCCAGGGTCGCGCCGCCGTAGAGCCACGCGCCGAGATACATGCCGAAGGCGCGGCCGGCATCGGGGACGCCGACGGTGGTCAGGATGATGTGGTAGACGGCGGTCAGCAGCAGGATGATGGTGTAATAGGCCCAGACGGCCATGAACTTGCCCAGGATGAACTGCGATTCGCGGATCGGCAGGGTCATCAGGACTTCCAGCGTGCCTTCACGGGTTTCTTCCGCCAGCAGGCGCATGGTCAGCAGCGGGGCGACCAGGAAGAGCAGGAAGGTCAGCAGGTTGGGGATGAAGTTGACGCTGTCCGCCGGGGACTGGCCGTTGGCGCTGCTCAGGCTGCTGCTGAAGAACAGGCCGAAGAACAGCATCAGGGCGAAGGCGATGGCATAGGCGACCGGGGAACGGAAGTACAGCCCCAGTTCGCGCTTGAATACGGCGAAAACCTGTCTCATGACTGAGCAACCTCACTTTCGGACGATTGCGGTTCGGCGGCAGCGCCATCGGGTTGGACCGCGACTGTTTCGGCGCGGGTCAGTTCCAGGAAGATTTCTTCCAGGTTGACGGCCAGCGGACGGAGTTCGATCAAATCCCAGTTGTGGGCGATGACCGCGCGGGCGATGGCCGGGCGCGGGTCGGTGTTGGGGTTGGGCGGGGTGATGACGATGCCGTCCAGTCCGGGTTCGGCGTAGGCGACTTCATCGAGAGCGCCCAGGACGGGCAGGGCCGCTTCCGCCGGAGCATTCAGGCGGAGGAGGACACGGCCGCCGCGTTCCAGGCTGCCGCGCAGGGCGGTGGGCGATCCCTGGGCGACGATCTGGCCCTGGTTGATGATGATGACATCATCGCAGACCTGCTCGGCTTCCGAGAGGATGTGGGTGCTGAAGAGCAGGGTGTGGCTTTTGCCGAGTTCGCGGATCAGATCGCGGAGTTCGAGGACCTGGATGGGGTCGAGGCCGATGGTCGGCTCGTCCAGGATGAGGACCTCCGGGTTATGCAGGAGGGCCTGAGCCAAACCGACGCGCTGGCGCATCCCTTTGGAGAGGGTGCGGATGCGGCTGTCGGCACGGTTGACCAATTGGACGCGCTCTAACACTTCCATGGCCTTCTGCCGACGGTTGTCGATGCCCCGGATTTCGCCCATGTACATCAGGTAGCCGAGGGCAGTCATGTCCCGGTAGAGCGGCACGCTTTCCGGCAGATAGCCGACGCGCTTGCGGACTTCCATGCTCTGCTCGAAGACATCGTACCCGGCCACGACCGCTTTGCCGGTCGTCGGCGGGAGGAAGCCGGTGAGCATCCGCATGGTGGTGGTCTTTCCGGCTCCGTTGGGACCCAGGAAGCCGGTGACCTGTCCCGGTTGAGCGGCAAAGGAGATGCCTTTGACCGCTGCCGTCGGGCCGTATTTTTTGACTAAATCAAAGACTTCGATCATAGATGACCTACGCTTTCCACAGGCACAACTCGACGGAGTTGGTATCGCAGCGCCTTAGCCTAGCGCCAGGGGATGAGAAAACCACTAGCGGATGATGAGTTGGACTTCACCCGGTGTTCATCTCTCAGGCGCGGAACCTGCGGCATTATACGGGTGGATTTTGGGCTTGGCTAGAGTGCGATGAGAATCACAGACGCCGCGCAAGGGCGGCGTCTGAGTCCGGGATCGTGGAGGAGAACAGGCAGGCTACATCAGATAATCGCGGAGTTGGCGGGCGCGGCGCGGATGGCGCAGGCGGCGCAGGGCGCGGCCTTCGATCTGGCGGATGCGCTCGCGGGTGAGGCCGAATTTCTGGCCGACCTCTTCCAGGGTGTAGCAGCGGCCGTTCTGCAGGCCGAAGCGCAGCCGGAGGATGCGGGCTTCGCGCGGGGTCAGAGTCGAAAGCACCTCTTCGATCTTGTCGCGCAGCAGGTTATCGAAGGCGTACTGCGTCGGCGTCTGTTCGGTGTCGCTCTCGATGAAGTGGCCGAGTTCGCTGTCTTCGTCTTCACCGACGGGATGTTCCAGGCTGAGCGGCTGCCAGGAGACGCGCAGCATCCATTGGACTTTGCGCGGCTCGACGTTCAGCGCCTTGGCGATCTCGTCCGGCGTGGGCTTGCGGCCATGTTCCTGTTCCAATTCGCGGGCGACGCGATACAGGCGGCGGATGCGGTCGCTCATGTGTACCGGGACGCGGATGGTGCGGCCCTGGTCAGCGATGGCGCGGGTGATGGTCTGGCGGATCCACCAGGTGGCGTAGGTGCTGAAGCGGAAGCCGCGGCGGTAATCGAACTTCTCGACGGCCTTCATCAGGCCGAGGTTGCCTTCCTGGATCAGGTCGAGGAAGGGGACGCCCCGGCTCATGTACTTCTTGGCAATCGAGACGACCAGGCGGGTGTTGGCCTTGATGAGGTGGTCGCGGGCACACTGCCCATCTTCAACCGTCATGCGCCAGCTTTCGGCGCGTTTGTGGTGGGGGTCTTTGCGGAGCTTGCGGGCGGCATCGATGCCGCTTTCCAGCCGCCGCGCCAGATCGATCTCTTCTTCGGTGCTGAGCAGCGGGACGCGGGCCATCTCCTTGAGATACAGCCCGACGGTATCGTTGGAGGACATCACCAGGGCGTCGTATTCGTCCTCGGAGTCATCCTCGGCCTCGAGGTCATCCTCTTCCATATAGTCGTCATCGAAGAAAGCATCGTCGTTGTCGTCCATCGCCAGGAAGAGGTCATCGGAGGGTTCTATTTCCCGGCTGTCACTGAAGTCTTCATCGTCCAAAAAATCGACATCTGTAACAAAATCCAAACTTTCGTAGTCCGGTTCTCGGTAGGCTGCCACAGAAAAAGTCCCTCCACTGATCGTCCGGTTGAAAGGGAGCGGCCGGTTACTCCAGGAAGCGCCGGAGGCCGGCCAGCCGAGGATCGACTGACTCGACGGCACAGGTACAGGTCGTATCGTTCAGGTTGGCGCTGCACTGCGGGCAGAGGCCCTTGCAGTCCGGCTTGCAGAGCATCGAGTTCGCGGTAGCGATCAAGACCTCGGCGCGGAGCAGGGGGGCCAGGTCCAGGTTGGCGTCATCGGGGATGAAGAATTCGGCTGCCCTGGGGTCAGGGTAGGCGAACAGTTCTTCGACGGTGATGACGATGTTCTTGGAGACCGGGTCCAGGCAGCGAAAGCATTCGCCGGTCACGCCGACTTCGAGATTCCCCTGTACCAGGATTCCCGACGTGGTGCGGCTGAGCCGAAGCGGGCCGCGCACATAATCGAGCGTGAGGTCATCGGCGACGCGAACGGTGGGGACATCGAAGCTGGTTTCATGCAGGCTGCCGGAACCTGCGCCGAGCAGGAAGCCGACATTGATCTTCAGGACGCGACTATTGACGTAATGTGTCACAGCGGCAGCCCTACCCACCCCACTCACACTCCCGAAGGCGTGTGTTCCCTGGCCGATTTTCTTTACAAATTATATGAGAAATTCATAAGTTGTGTCAATATCTGAGACAATCCCTCTGAGGTACTATGGAAAAAATTCGGAAATTCTTCATTTCGTGACATATCCTGACACAGAAGGGGGTAGGAATGATTCTGCGAGTTCCTATAAGATTGTGACACAGAATGTTCCGAAATAATCCTTAAGAAATGCCCTACACCCCATATAGCCACCCTAATTGACACGCGGCTGCCGAGGGGGTATCACTCGGAATAGCGACGAGTCAAATGCAACGACGAAATCCAATGCCGATTCTAACCGCAGAGACGCAGAGGACGCAGAGAAATTCGGAGGGGGTGGGGATATGCAGAGCAACGATCCATGAAAGGCCTTACGGCACAAATGGATGAAAAAGGGCGGGGCGACGCCGGGGGATGTAATCCCCCCGGCTAGAGGAAGACCACCCCCTCCAGGGGTTCTGGTCGAGTGGTGCTGTGTTGTTGGGGGTGGGTTGGGCAGGATGCATCCTGCCCCTACGAGGGCTGATGTGGTGGGCGGGGATGCGGCGGACGGCCAGAAGGCCGTCCCTACGAAGGCGTGTTTGAGGGAAGCGAGTGGTTATTTTCAAGGGAGCCGTGATGATGAAATCCGCGTTGATCGTCTGGGGTGGCTGGGATGGTCACGAGCCGCAGTTGGGGGCGGAACTGGCCGCTGCCCTATTAAAGGAAGCGGGCTACCACGTCACCGTGCGGGACACGCTGGAAGCCTATGCAGATCAAACGGTGATGGCGGCGGTAGACCTGATCGTGCCGGTCTGGACGATGGATGTCATCAGCGACGCGGCGCTCAACGGGCTGCTGGCGGCCGTGCGGAACGGCGCGGGCATCGCCGGGTGGCACGGCACGATGGGCGATTCGTTCCGCGACCGCACCGATTACCAGTTCATGGTCGGTGGGCAGTGGGTGGCACACCCCGGCAACACGATTGATTACACCGTGAACATCATCGACCACAACGACCCGATCACCGCCGGGATCGCGGATTTCCCGATGCGCTCGGAGCAGTATTACCTGCACGTCGATCCCTCCAACCATGTGCTGGCGACGACCACCTTCAGCGGCGTGGATGCGCCCTGGATCGCGGGGACGGTCATGCCGGTGGTCTGGAAGCGGGTGTATGGCGCGGGGCGGGTCTTCTACAGTTCGCTGGGACATAACCGTCAAGACCTGGACGTTCCGCAGGTAAAGGAGATTCTGCGGCGTGGGATGCTTTGGGCCAGCCGTTGAGGATATGACCCCCAAGGAATGAAGAAGTTGTAAAAATGTGGCAGGTATCGCCTCAACGTGGTTTTGGAGTCGGGGCGGGCTGTGCTAGAATTCGTCACATATTCCCCCGCATTGGGATCACGGCATGATCGGGACACGGCTCGGCCAATACGAAATCATCGAGGAAATCGGCAAAGGCGGCATGGCGACCGTCTACCGAGCCTACCAACCTACGGCAGACCGCTTCGTGGCGGTCAAGGTCATTCACCGCGCCATCTCGGTCGACTCGGTCGGCCTGGAACGCTTCCAGCGGGAAGCGCGGCTGGTGACCAAGCTGGAACATCCCCACCTGCTGCCGATCTACGATTACGACGGAGCCAACGACCCGCCCTACATCGTCATGCGCTATCTGGAGAGCGGGACGCTGAAGGATGTGCTGGAGCGGGGGGCGCTGCCCCAGGCCGAGATCGTCTACATGCTGCGGCAGGTGGCTTCGGCGATGGATTATGCCCACCGGCGCGGCGTCATCCACCGTGATATCAAGCCGTCGAACATCATGCTCGACCCGGAGGGCAATGCCTTCCTGACCGACTTCGGCATCGCCCGGATGATCGAAGCCGGGCAGAACGTGACTCAGAGCGGCTACGCGGTGGGCACGCCCGGCTACATGGCGCCGGAACAGGGCATGGGCAGCGACAAGATCGACCACCGCGCCGACATTTACTCGCTGGGCGTGATGACCTTTCAGATGCTCAGCGGGGAACTGCCCTACTCGGCGGAGACGCCGCTGGGCGTGATCTTCAAGCACATCAGCGATCCGATCCCGTATGTCACGCAGTTCGCGCCGCTGCTGCCGAGCGCGATCAATGCGGTCGTCGCCAAAGCGATGTCCAAGCGGCCAGAAGACCGCTACCAATCGGCGGGCGAGTTCGTCCACGATCTGGCGGCCGGTTTGCAGGCTCCGACGATCAGCAGCCCGGATACCCTGCGGGAAGCTGCCCATGAAACCGTTCAACTGCGGGCAGACGACCGGGCTACCCGTCAGGAACAGATCGACGCGACGATGGCGAAGCTCTCGGCCACGCGCGTGCCGACTTCACCCAGCCGCCCGACGGCCGAGATGGTCTCCGACGACGGCCCGACGGTGCTGACTCCGACCGGGACGCGCCTGGTTCCACCGCCGAAACGCTCGACGGCGCTGTACACCGTGGTGGCGGTGGCGCTGCTGGTGGTGGTGTTGGGGGGCGCGGCGCTGCTGCTCAGCACAGGCGGCGGCGCTCCGACCGCGACGCCAGAGGCCACGGGCAGCGCCACCCAGGAAGATACGGCCACCCGCGCGGTGATCGCCGGGCGGCCTTCATCCACGCCGACGACGGCCAGCGAGACTCCCGCCCCCAGCGCGACACGCACGCCCAGCCCAACGATCACGCCGACGGCGACAGCCAGTCCATCGGCAACGGCAACCCCCACGCGGACGCCTAGCGCCACCCCGACGGCCAGCCAGACGCCGACGCCGGCGACTCCGGTCGCCATCACGCAGCGCAGCATCATCGCTCGCAGCGGGCCGGGATCGCAGTACCCGCGCGTGGCCGAGATTCCGGTCGATTCCGAACTGGTCATCATCGGCGTCAGCGAAGATGGCGGCTGGTTGAAGGTCATGCTGCCGGACGGCCGGGAAGGCTGGCTGGCGGCCTCGGCTGCGTCGGTGACGACGGCGGGCAATATCCAGGCGCTGCCCATCGCGCTGGCTCCGACCGATACACCGACCTGGACGCCCACGCCGACGAATACGGCGACGCCGACGGTGACGCCATCGCGCACGCCGACCTCGACGCCAACCGATACGCCCACATACACGCCCACGCCATCGCGCACGCCGACGCCGACGGATACCCCGACGGCGACGATCACGCCCAGCCCGACGCCGACTCCCACGCCCACGCCGACCGATACCCCCAGCCTGACTCCCACGCTGATGCCCACAGACGCCCCGACGGCGGAAGCGATCTTCACGCCGACGCTGTTCCCCACGCCGACACCGGTTCCGCCGGGTCGGATGCCGTTCGTGGCCGACTTCGAGGTGGCAGACCCGCTGGCGGGGTGGGATTATGACCCGGCGGTCTGGCAGGTGGTTTCCGAGAGCGGAGACAACATCCTGATCGGTCAGGGGCGGCTGAACCAGCCGCTCATCATCCTCGGGCGGGAGCGCCCGGAATGGGTGGAGACCGAGATCAAGGATCAGGTCATCAGCTTCAACATCAACCTGGACCGGCAGACCGGCGGGGCGCGGGTGCTGTTCCGCTGCGCCAACATCGCCGGCTGTCCCGCCGGTTATACCGTGCTGGAAATCTTTCCCGGCACGCTGATCCTCAAGCGGAATGGGACGGAGCCGGACATCCTCAACCGGGATACGGAGCGTCCGCTGCGGGTCGTGCAGGCTCCGATCCGCGAGCAGACCTGGTACAACATCACCATCTGGGTGCAGGGCGTCCGCACCTATGTCTATCTCGACCGCCAGCTCATCATGGAAGTGGAAGATTTGATCCCGCCGCAGTTGAGCGGTGGCGCTGTCATCCTCCAGACCAACAGCAGCAGCCGCGCTGTGCGCTGGGACAACTTCGTCATTCAGCGGGCGGAATCGGCCAGCGAGCATTTCCAGGGATCGGGGCTGCCCGTGACCTGGCCGACCAGCAGCACCACCAACGCCACTATCGAACGGGAACCCAACGGCAACCAATATCTGCGCCTGTTCGGAGACGTGACGGTCGTGCCGCAGATTCTCCCGATCCGCGATCTATCGCTGACCTGCCGGGTGTTCGTCGAGCAGGGCGGCTACCAGATGGTCATCCGCGAGAGCGCGGGCGGCCTGCTGCTGATGGAGTTCGATGCGGGCAACCTGCTGCTGACTCGGGTGGATGGCGCGGGAACGGTGGTCTTCAGTGAACGGGTCAGCAATTTCTACAACCGCAACCGCTGGGAAGATGTGAATATCACCTTC
>JAEUQZ010000950.1 GCA_016788965.1 Anaerolineae bacterium
CGGGGCCGGAGTTGGCCTCGGCGATTCGCGCCGATGCCCGGCTGCGCCACCTCAAGCTGGTGCTGTTGACCGAGGCGCCGGAGTTGAATCCGTCGCGCGAGCAGACCTTGCGGAGCCTGTTCGACCAGCAATTGAACAAACCCGTCCTGTCGGCGTCGCTGCGGGAATGCCTGTATCGGCTGATCAAAGGCGCCGGCGATCCGGTATCCCATCCCGGCGCCGACCAGGAAGCCGACCAGGAAGAGGACAGCCGGCGGAATGCCGCGAGCTATCCGGGGGCTCGCATTCTGCTGGTCGAGGATAACCTGGTCAACCAGGAGGTGGCCAAGACCACCTTGCTGCAGTTTGGCTGCGCCGTGGATATCGCCGGCAACGGCCTCGATGCGCTCGATCTGCTGGCGCGAAACGCCTACGATCTGGTGTTGATGGACTGTCAGATGCCGGTCATGGATGGCTTCCGGGCGACCGAGCTGCTGCGCGAGCGGGAGCGCGAGGCGGCCGAGTCGGGCGGGCCGGCGCGGCGACAGCCCGTGGTGGCCTTGACCGCTCACGCGATCAGCGGCGACCGGGATCGCT
>JAEUQZ010000951.1:0-279 GCA_016788965.1 Anaerolineae bacterium
AACTCGCCGCGCGCCACGAGCACGTCCTCAAGCTGCACGCCGGCGATGCCATCACCGGCACGCTCTACTACACCCTCAGCGAAGGCGAAGCCGACGCCGCGCTGATGAACCGCGTCTGCTTCGACGCCATGGCCGTCGGCAACCACGAGCTCGACTCCGGCGACGCCGGCCTCCAGACCTTCATCGACCACCTCTGGTCCGCCCCCGACTGCCGCACCCCGGTGCTCTCGGCCAACCTCGCCCCGCGCGCCGGCTCGCCGCTCGGCAGCGACAGCGTGC
>JAEUQZ010000951.1:289-575 GCA_016788965.1 Anaerolineae bacterium
CATCGTCGGCCTCACCACCGCCGCCAAGACGCAGAACGCCTCGCGCCCCGACCCCGGCACCCGGCTGCTCGACGAGGCGGACTCCGCCCAGCGCGAGATCGACCGCCTGCGCGCCCAGGGCATCGACAAGATCGTCCTGCTCTCGCACCTCGGCTACGCCCAGGACCAGGCGATCGCCGCGCAGCTCTCGGGCGTCGACGTCATCGTCGGCGGCGACTCGCACAGCCTGCTCGGCGACGACAGCCTGAAGACCTTCGGCCTCTCGCCCGCCGGCGCCTACCCCACC
>JAEUQZ010000952.1 GCA_016788965.1 Anaerolineae bacterium
GCATGCCCGCTTCTGACACGAGCGCAATGTCATGACCGTCACGCAACAGGGCAATCACTTCGTCGGTGCGCGTCGCTTCGTTGCCCGAAAAGAAGCTCAAGATGCGAGCTGGCGACGTTCCGGCGCGCACTTGATGATGCGTCAGCAGGTGCTGCACCGAGCGCGTGTCTTCGGCACAGATGATCTCGACGGAAGCCAGCACACGCAGCGCCCGCAGGGTGATGTCTTCCATGTTGCCAATCGGTGTTCCGACGACAAATAGCTTTCCGGTTCGGGTTTCGTTCATGCGCGCAGCACTCTCGACGGTGGAATGTGGTGGGTTTGCACGCTAACGCGCACCGAGCAGCGACAGAAGCTCGGGTCCACTGTGGGAAATATCGCCTGCGCCGAGCGTCACCACGATGTCGCCGGGCAGCACCAGATCGCCCAGCTCGGGTGCGACGTTGGCTCGCTCTCCGACGTAACGAACCGATGGATGTCCGTGGGCACGAATGCGCTGCGCCAGCACCTGACTGGTCACGTCGGCAATCGGCGTCTCTCCAGCACCGTAGATATCGGCAAGCACCACCACGTCG
>JAEUQZ010000953.1:0-282 GCA_016788965.1 Anaerolineae bacterium
AGGGGGCGAACAGGCGGGGCAGAACCTCGGGCGCGATGCCGATCCCGCTGTCGCGCACCTCGGCGCGCATCAGGAGCTTGCCATCCTGCTCGGCCAGCTTGTCGATGGACACGGCGACGGTGCCCGAATCGGTAAACTTGACGGCGTTGCTGGTCAGATTGAGTAGGGCCTGGGTGAAGCGCGTCATGTCACCGCGCACCCGACCGCCTACCGGCTGGGAACTCACCGTCAGGTGCAAGCCTTTGGCCGCCGCCCGCTCCTGCATCATCGAAGCGATGTTGG
>JAEUQZ010000953.1:292-574 GCA_016788965.1 Anaerolineae bacterium
CGAGCACATCGTTGATCACTGTCAGTAAATGCAGGGCCGAACGGTCGATCTTGCGCAGCAATTCATCCTGCCGCGGCTCCACCCGGCCACGCCGGAGAATGTTGGCCAGCCCGATGATGGCATTGAGCGGGGTGCGGATTTCATGGCTCATATTGGCCAGGAAGACGCTCTTCGCCCGGTTGGCGCCTTCGGCCGCCTCGCGGGCGGCGATCCAGGCCTGCTCGGCCTTCTTGCGCTCGCCGTTATCGATGCACGAGGACAGGCTGTGCAGGAACCTGCCCT
>JAEUQZ010000954.1 GCA_016788965.1 Anaerolineae bacterium
TGTATGGGGTATTAGCAATCCTTTCGGACTGTTATTCCCCACTCCAGGGTAGGTCACCTACGTGTTACTCACCCATTCGCCACTAAGAACTCGTATTGCTACAAATTCTTCGTTCGACTTGCATGTGTTAAGCACGCCGCCAACGTTCATCCTGAGCCAGGATCAAACTCTCCGTAATTGAACTTCTTCGATCACCGAAGTGATCGATAGGATCAACGGATTCCTGTTCTCACAGATTTCCTGTCACTCTTCAGTTGTTAAGGTTCACAGAGCTTGGGGCTCGTTTTTTGGGCGATTTGCCCGTCCCCAGAGCGCAGGGGAGTTTACCCCCCTCACCAGAAGTTGTCAAGGGGCAATTTGATCTTTCGTTGCCTCTTGTCGCCGGTGCTTTGGCCCTATTCGCTTTTGAAAACGTCCTGGGCGGTAAACGCTCGGGCGCTTTTAGGGGCGAGCAGACTTGCTGTTGTTCAACCCCGTCAGCGAAGGGGAATTATACGTCTTCGACCTCAAGAGTCAATACCTTTTACCTTAAATTTATCCCTGGGGTGTTCATCCTCGCTTAACGCTTGATCAG
>JAEUQZ010000955.1:0-284 GCA_016788965.1 Anaerolineae bacterium
TTGGCATAGCCCGAGGCCCACTCGAAGTTGTCCAGCAGGCTCCACACCATGTAGCCGGCCATCGGCACACCCTGGGCCAGCGCATCGCCCACCGCGGCGATGTGCCGCGCGATGTAGTCGGTGCGTTCCAGATCGTGCACGCGCCCATCGACCAGATGGTCGACGAAGGCCGCGCCGTTTTCCTTCACGTACAGCGGCGGCAGCGGCCAGTCGCGGTGCATGCGGGTCAGCAGCTCGGTCAGGCCCTCGGGGTGCACCTCCCAGCCCATGTCGGTCAGCGGCTT
>JAEUQZ010000955.1:294-571 GCA_016788965.1 Anaerolineae bacterium
GCCCTGGGCGCTGATGACGCTGCGCGTGTAGTAGTTGAGGCCCAGGAAATCCATCGGCGTGCGGATGATCTCCATGTCGCCGGCCTGCACCTGCGGCGCATCGTTGGCCAGGTGCTGCCAGACATCCTGCGGGTAGCTGCCCTTGAACAGCGGATCCATGTACCAGCGCACCGCGCGGCCATCCTCCAGGCGGGCCGCGGCCTGGTCTTCAGGGCTGTCGGTGGCCGGCCCGATCGGCGAGAGGTTGAGCACGATGCCCAGGCGGCTGCGGCAGCCC
>JAEUQZ010000956.1 GCA_016788965.1 Anaerolineae bacterium
GTCACGGGCACGTCGTACGGCATCTTCGCACCGCTCCTGCACGGCGTAACAAACATAGTCGATGAAGCAGATTTCTACGCTGCTCGCTGGTATCGACTGCTGCAAGATCAGCGTGTCACCGTCTGGTACACGGCACCGACGGCCGTTCGCCGACTCATGCGGATTCCTGGTCGACCTCGCGAACAGTACGACCTGAGTGCCCTGCGACTGGTGTTGAGCGTCGGCGAACCGCTGAATCCGGAAGCCGTGGTTTGGGGCGTCGAAGCCCTGGGCATGCCGATTCAC
Organism: Anaerolineae bacterium; assembly: GCA_016788965.1. GTDB lineage: Bacteria > Chloroflexota > Anaerolineae > Aggregatilineales > Phototrophicaceae > CFX2. Next base: position 286 of record JAEUQZ010000956.1, read on the forward strand.
GACAATTGGTGGCAAACCGAAACCGGCGGAATCATGGTTGCGAATTACGCCGCCATGGACGTTCGCCCCGGTTCCATGGGCCGACCGTTGCCGGGAATCGACGCCGCGATCGTCCGCCGCTCCGCCGACGTGGTGGAAGTCGTTCGAGAGCCGGGCGTCGAAGGAGAATTGGCGCTGCGACGCGGGTGGCCTTCCATGTTTCGCGGCTACCTGCACGATGAAGATCGCTATCATCGGTGCTTCGTCGGCGATTGGTATCTCAGCGGCGACTTGGCCCGTCGCGAT
>JAEUQZ010000957.1 GCA_016788965.1 Anaerolineae bacterium
TTTCGTGGCTGGATCCTCCTATTTTTTGCGTTTCGTCTCGTCGGGCAGGGTAGGGGGTTTTTGTCCCGGTTTCGGCTTGATCTTGATCTCCTCCCGCCCTTCGTCCAACAGACGTGGGGCTTCCGGGTCGTCGAAACGTCCCATCCGGATCGTCGCCTCCAGTACCAGCGGCGCTTCAATGCTCAGTTGGACATCCAGTTCCAGCGTCGCAACCAGCGTGAAGCCTAACCGCATCTGGTTATCCAGCACCCCCCACAAATCAACCAGATTGATCGGGTTGTTGGATGTGTCCGCAACCAGCAGCGGGACATCATGAGTTTGGTAGCGCATCATCCCTTCGCAGTCCTGCGGTCGCAGGGATGAAACGCGCTTCAGGGCGGAAAGTGCCCGCCACAGCAGTTGGTGTTCGTCCTCGATCTTGCTCGCCCACGCCGTCACCAGATACATCACATCAATCCGGCGCGGGGCCAGCGTGCTGCTCGCGCTGTTCCCGTTGTAACTCCGCGTCATCTCCGTCGTCCGCAGCCGCAAATTCTCCCGCAAATCAAAACACCACAGGTTCAACGTC
>JAEUQZ010000958.1 GCA_016788965.1 Anaerolineae bacterium
GTCCAGAGTGCTGGCCTTGCGAGGCCAGCCGTCCACTCCGGCCATCGTTATCTGGGCGGATCAGTGGGCGACACCAAAGATAACGTGCGATCCGTGGACGCCGATACGACGGGTCAAAGAGACATCGGCTAGTCGCCGGCATACCTCGCCGGTCAGGGCTACCGGCGGCGAAAGTAAAGGATCGGATAAGCTTGTAGACGTGCGTCCTCGAATCCTTTGGACACCGGTGCGATTCCGGTCACCTCCACTCGCAAAACCGCCCCGTTCACTGGAACGGGGCGGTTTTGATTCTAGAGGGATTGGGGATCAGGGGTTGGGGATTAGGGAAGACAAGAAGAATTGAACCGCCAAGTACGCCAAGATCATACGGAAGGTGTGGGACATTTACAGGACGTGAAACGAGTCGATAGGCGTCACCCGGCCATGTAATGGCCGGGCTATGATTCCCACCCCCTGCGGGGGTTCCAGACCTATGCTCTAACGGGGGAGATGGGGCTTTGCCATTCAACCCGCCGAAGTTTCCTCGTCGTTGGGGGGCGGCGCGGTGAAGCTGGCCCCAGGCGTGAG
>JAEUQZ010000959.1 GCA_016788965.1 Anaerolineae bacterium
GCTTCTCGATCGATTTCGCTCCGATGGCCAAGCATTGCGTACTTGGGATACCTATCACCTCATTGGTGACAGCTTGCGCGGAGATGCCGGGCTGGAGGCGAATTTGGTCGCCAAGGTCATGGCGCGTCTTGAGGCGGATGCGAACGTCGTCATCCCGTTCCCCACGCGCCCGGCGCCAAACCGATTGCGCTGGGCGTTGCCGCTCGCCGCCTCGGTAATGGGGGTTGGGGCAGTCGCTTGGGTGTCGCAGAGCCTCAATCTGCAAGTGAGACCCGATCAAACGGTCGCCCGTTTGGGCACTGCGCCGGGCGCTGCTGTTGCGGAGTCAATATCAAGTCCACTTGCTGCGGTCGCCCCGTCAGCCCAAGCCCCGACACCGACGCGCGTCACGTTCGGTCGCGAGTATCTGATCGCCCACCAGGCCTACTCGCCTGGGGCACGGATGTCCGGGGTTGCACAGTATGTCCGGACAGTTTCCGAGTCCCGCGAAGAGCCCGCGCGATGAGGTGGATTTGGCCGCTCGCGCTTGCTTTCGCGGGTAGTTCGCCGCTTGCATACGCCGAACA
>JAEUQZ010000095.1 GCA_016788965.1 Anaerolineae bacterium
TAACGCGCCAGCACGCGCTCGAACAGGCGGTAGGTTCCGCCGTAGACATCGTTGCCGACGATGATGTGATCGCCGGGGCTGAACAGGCGCATCACGCAGTCAATCGAGGCCAGGCCACTGGCAAAGGCCAGGGCATAGCGGCCGTTTTCGATGGCGGCGACGCATTCCTGCAAGGCGGTGCGGGTGGGGTTATCGGTGCGGCTGTACTCGTAGCCTTTGTGTTCGGCGGGGGCGGCCTGGACGTAAGTCGAGGTCTGGTAAATGGGGGTCATGATCGCGCCAGTGGAGGGATCAGGCTCCTGGCCGGCGTGGATGACGAGGGTATCGAGATGGTGTTTGGCTGTCATGGCAATCCCTGTTTTTGGGGGTTGGAAAATCCGTTCCATGTTATTATAAAGGGATCAGCTTTTCACGACCCAACTTCTGGTAAGTTTTCTTCAATATGATCGAAACTGCACCCAAAACGTTCATCGCCATCGCCGGGAACATCGGCGCGGGCAAAAGCACGCTGACGGCCATGCTGAGCCGCTCGTTCGGCTGGGAACCGTTCTATGAGGCCAACGCGGAGAACCCGTATCTGGCCGATTTCTACCAGGATATGCGGCGGTGGAGCTTCCACTCGCAGGTCTTCTTCCTGGGCAAGCGATTGGAGCATCACAATCTGCTGATTCAGCATCCGGGCAGCGTCGTCCAGGATCGCACGGTGTACGAAGACGCCGAAATCTTCGCCCGTAATCTCTACGACCAGGGCAACATGTCCGACCGGGATTATGACGCCTACCAGCGGCTCTACGAAGCGATCAGCGCCTTCCTGCCCCCGCCCGATCTGCTGATCTACCTCCAGAGCAGCGTGGATACGCTGTTGAGCCACATCCACAAGCGCGGGCGAGATTACGAGCGGAATATGTCGCCGGATTACCTGGAACGGCTCAACCGGCTGTATGATCGCTGGATTGACCGCTGGACAGCCTGCGATGTGCTGCGGATCGCCATCGACGAGATGGACTTCGTGGACAACCCGGGCGACTTCGAGCGCATCCGCCAGCGGATCGAGGCGCAGTTGGCCGGAGTGAATGCGCCGTAGTTCAGAATCCCATACGGATTGAACCACAGAGAACACAGAGTCCAGACCAAGAGAGATTGGCGGGATTCACCGAGAATTCATCCGCGGGATATGGACGCAATCCACAAATCGTGCTACACTGATTTAACCTGATTGATACGATTCATCTGATGAATAGATCATCAGAGGCAGTCAGGAACGGTGGTTTTGTGGCCGATATTCAGTTCGAGTCCGACCTGCTGAACTATATCATCAAGAACGGTTACCAACCCGGCGACCGTCTGCCGACGATCAGCGAACTCCAGGACGCCGATAACCTGGGCATCAGCGTCAGCAAGGTGCGCGAGCAGCTTGAGGTGGCGCGGGCACTGGGGCTGGTCGAGGTGCGCTCCAAGACGGGCACGCGGCTGAAAGAGTACAGCTTCACCCCGGCGGTGCGGCTGAGCCTGTTCTTCGCGCTGGCGACGGACTTGCGCTACTTCGAGTATTTCAGCACCCTGCGGACACACCTGGAAATGACCTTCTGGCATGAAGCGTGTGGGCTGCTGACGCCGGAGGATCACTGCGAACTGCGCGGCTATATCGAAGCGGCACGGGGCAAACTGTCGGCAGCGCGGATCCGCATTCCCACTGAAGAACACCGCGCCTTCCACCTGACCATCTTCAAACACCTGGAAAACCCCTTCGTCATCGGTTTGCTGGAAGCTTATTGGGACGCCTATGAAGCGGTGGAACTGAACCGCTATGCGGATTACGGCTACCACAAACTGGTATGGGATTATCATGAACGCATCCTGGACGGGATCTGTGCTGGTGACTACGATGCCGCGCAGGACGCCTTCATGAAGCATACCCGCCTGCTCCATCACCAACCGCGTATGCAGGATATGGAGCATCTGGCGGAAATGGTCGAGTCAAAAGTCACCGAGTAGCGCCGAGAAGGAGCAGCACGCAGCCAGCCTGCGTAAAGGATCGACTATGGTTTTAGATGTGCAATCTTCCCCCCAGACTCGCTACAACGGCAAGATGATCGTCAACGATTTTACGCTGATGGCAGCGACCCGAAACGGCACGGGCAGCCAGACCTCCAACTTTGTGCTGATGCTGTCGCTGTTCAAGATGGGCATCCCGGTCAACGGCAAGAACCTGTTCCCGTCGAACATCAAGGGGCTGCCGACCTGGTACAGCATCCGCGCCAGCAAGGACGGCTACACCGCGCGTCCGGCAGTGAGCGAAATCGTGGTGGCGCTGAACGTAGACACCGTGGCGGAAGACATCCAGAAGATTCCGGCGGGCGGGGTGTGCATCATTCCGCAGGAGTGGAAGTACACCCAGAGCCGCGAAGACATCGTTTATTACGAGATTCCGGTCGAGCCGATGGCGAAGGAAGCGGGCATCCATCCCGACCTGCGCGAGCGCGTCGCCAACATGGTGTATGTCGGCGCGTGCGCCCAGCTTTTCGATATTCCGCTGGATATCGTCTGGCAGGCGCTGCTGCAAAACTTCAGCGGCAAGGAAAAACCGGCCAAGATCAACTTCGATATGGTACAGCGGGCCTACGAATGGACGGCGCAGAACGTCGTCAAGCAGGACCCGTACAAGTTCGAGCCGATGCCGGGTGGGAATCAGGGTAAGATCGTCATCACCGGGAATGAAGCGGGCGGCATCGGGACGCTGTTCGGCGGCGTGCAGGTAGTGGCCTGGTATCCGATCACCCCATCGACCAGCCTGGTGGACGCCATGTTCGAGAATCAGGGCCTCCGTAAGGACCCCGAGACGGGCATGAACACCGTGGCGATTCTCCAGTCCGAAGACGAGATTTCGGCCATCGGATCGATCATCGGCGCGGGCTGGGCAGGCGCGCGGGCGATGACCTCGACGAGCGGCCCCGGCATCAGCCTGATGGCCGAGTTCACGGGGCTGGCTTACTTCGCGGAAATCCCGTGCGTGATCTGGGACATCACGCGCATCGGCCCCAGCACGGGTCTGCCGACGCGCACCAGCCAGGGCGATCTGCTGTTCCTGTACACGCTCAGCCACGGCGATACACACCACATCGTGCTGATCCCTGGCACAGTGGGCGAGTGCTTCGAGTTCGGCTGGCGGGCGCTGGACGTGGCCGAAACTTACCAGACACCGGTGTTCGTGATGAGCGATCTCGACCTGGGCATGAACAACTGGATGAGCGAACCGTTCGCCTACCCGGATGAACCGCTGCACCGAGGCAAGACGCTCAACCTGGAAACGCTGACGAAGTTCATCGAGGACAAGGGCGAGTGGTATCGTTATAAGGACTACGATGGCGATGGCGTGGGCTACCGCACCGTTCCGGGGATCGATCACCCACGGGCGGCCTACTTCACGCGCGGGACGGGTCACAACGAGAAGGCGCAGTACAGCGAACGCAGCGAGGACTGGATGGTGAACCTGGCGCGAATCGAGAAGAAGATCAGCCTCTCGCGCAATCAGCTTCCGCAGCCGGTGGTGGACTTCGACGCCAGCAAGAAGATCGGGATCATCTCCTACGGGTCAAACGATCCAGCTATCGAGGAAGCCCGCGACAAACTGGCTGCCGCCGGCATCCAGACGAATTACCTGCGGATACGGGCGCTGCCCCTGTCCGATGGCGTGTCGGAATTCCTGTTCCAGCATGACCGGGTATACATCATCGAGAACAACTTCGACGGCCAGATGGCCCAGATCATCCGCATGGGGACCAACAAGAGTACCGAGCATGTGGTCTCGCTGCCGCTGGGCGACGGGCTGCCGATGACGGCGGGTTGGGTGTACGACCATATTGTGAAGCACGAGGGAAAGTAAAGTATGCCTCCGAAGACAAATGCACTCGGACTGACACGCGAAGAATACAAGGGAAGCAAAAGCACCCTTTGCCCTGGCTGTGGGCATGACTCGATCTCCAACCAGATCATCAGCATGGCTTACGATCTGGGGATCAACCAGCACAATCTGGTGAAGTTCAGCGGCATCGGCTGCTCCAGCAAGACGCCCGCCTACTTCCTGGGCCGTGCCCATTCATTCAACTCGGTGCATGGACGTATGCCCTCGGTGGCGACCGGGGCGACGCTGGCAAACCGCGATCTGACGGCCGTCGGCGTCAGCGGCGACGGCGACACCGGCAGCATCGGCATGGGGCAGTTCAAGCATCTGGTGCGGCGCAATGTGCCGATGGTCTACATCATCGAGAACAACGGCGTCTACGGGCTGACCAAAGGGCAGTTCTCGGCGACGGCTGATTCGGGTCAGGTACTCAAGTATTACGGCCGCAACGAGCTGCCCCCAATCGATCTGTGCCTGGAAGCAATCATCGGCGGCGCGACTTTCGTCGCCCGCAGCTTCAGCGGCGATGCCAAGCAGGTGCAAACCCTGCTCAAGGCCGCGATCAGCCATCGCGGGACAGCGGTGCTGGACATTATCAGCCCGTGCGTGACGTTCAACAACCACGACGAGAGCAGCAAGAGCTATGTCTACGGTAGCGAACACAAAGTGCCGCTGCACGAGATCATCTACTACGAAAAAGGGGCTGTGCCCGACCGCCAGGAGATCACCATCCAGGGTGAGTTCACCGAAGGCGACGAGATCGTCGTACAGATGCACGATGGCTCGCACATCAAGCTGAAGAAGGTCGGCAACGACCACGACCCGCGCAGCCGCACGGCAGCGATCACACTGATGGAGAAGGCGCAGATCGAGCAGCAGTTCATCACCGGGCTGCTGTACTACGAAGAACCGCGCCCGACACTGGCGGATATGCTCGGCCTGACCGAGACGCCGCTGGTACATCTGCCGGAAGAGAAGCTGCGCCCGTCGAAGGACGCGCTCGCCAAGCTGATGGCGGAGTACATGTAGGCGGGGTTCCGATCCCCACCTCTCAATCTCCTCCCCATTGCATAGGGAGGAGACTTTCCAATCATAGAGGCGGGCCATATGGCTCCGCCTCTTTTGATTCCAGGGCTGCATTTAGTCGTAGTAATACGCCAGCAGGGGAATATCGATCTCCTGGGGAGCAAGGCCGCCATGATGCCCCAGGAAGTCCATTTCAAAGCGGCCTTTTTCATACCACCAGACGGTTTCGCCCGCGTAAGGCAGCACGACCAGCGGAGCTATCCGCATCAGAAACGCATCCGAGGCCGTGCCGGGGCCGAAGACTCCCGCCGCGTTGAGGTCGGCGGTCTTCATGACCTGGGCGCGACCTTGCAGGGCGGGATGGGTGGAGAGCAGTTGGTAGGCTTCCTCGACGCGGCCTTCCTTGACATACAGGAAGAGATCACGGGCGGAACCCGCCGGAACCAGCAGCCGCCCTTCCCCATCGGCGCGGAGCAGCGGTGTGAGTTCGGGAATCTGCCGATTGAGATAAATGGTCTTCTCAGGAGAAACGGTATCCTGACCGTGATCGGCGCTGAGGAGGAGCAGCGTGCGTTTGGCCGTCCCGGCCAGCGGCTGGTGGATCAGGCGCTCAGCCATTTCCGCGAAGAAGGCAATCTCGGCGTCGAACTCGCGCGAATCGGGGCCATAGTCATGGCCGATGGTGTCGATGGTGGGGTAGTAAAAGAAATAGTAGGCTTTGCCCGGTTCGGCCAGCGCATCACTGAGTTTGAGGAAGGCTTCCGAAAACGATTTGTAAGCAATGACTTTCGATCCAGCGAAGGCCAGATTGGAGAACCCGCCGGAGGCATACTCATAATCCTGGAACACATAGGACTTCACGCCTGACGCGGCCAGACGTTCGTAGACGCTGGGATCGGGGAAGAAGGGCTTGAGGCTGCCGACGCCATCCGGCAGGCGGATCGTCCCGCGCTGCTTGTCGCCCGCGTAGGAGAACATTAGCGGGGCGATGAGGCGGTCGAGCAGCGGCTCATAGTAGAACCACTCGTAGATGCCGGTCTGGTTGACGGGCTGGCCGAGGTGGATGGTGGTGACGTGGGCGGTGGTGGTCGATGGAAACTGCGATGTGATCTTCGAGGCGACGCCTTGCTCCAGGAAGCGGCGCAGAAAAGGGTGGCGCTCGGCGTTCCGCATAAAGAACGACCAACCGAAGGCATCGACGAACAGGAAGATGACCTTCTCCACCTGCTGCGGATAATCACCCAGCACATCGGCGGGCAGGCCGAGCGTCCCCTCGCCCGTCAGCAAATGCTGGATGGCGGCGGGGATTTTGGCGAAGTTGTAGCTATCAACGAGGGGTTGGCGGAAGTGCGCGTTGAGGCGGGACGCATCGACCGCGCGAACTGAGGATTCGTTTAACACGATCAGGTCTCCCAGCTAGAGGATGAGCGGATCGTGGGGATTATAACGCCGGGCGCTGCAACCGCAGTACGTCCAGCACGGGATGGTGTCAGGCTTTCATCACCTGGAACAGCGTGATCTGTAAACCTTCCGGCGATTGAATGCGGGCATTCAGGTCCTTCCATGGGGTCAGAACAGGTTCATGGACGAGGGTCGCGCCGTATTCCAGGGCGCGCGCCACCGCTGCGTGGACATCCGGGACTTCAAAAGCGAAACGAATCTGTCCGCTGACGCGCTGCCCAACTTCAAGTTGATCGACTCCAGCGGCATAGGCCGGGTCGAAGATTTCCAGTTTGGCGCGGCCGGCGCTGAAAAGCTGGCCGAAGCCGCCCTCCGTCCAGAGGTCGCCGGGTTCCAGGCCGAGGCCATCCCGGTAGAAAGCGACCACCTTCTCGAAATCCTCAACGGTCAGGGCAACGCGCAGTTCAACGGGTGACATGGCCGATCCTTCCCGCAGATCAATGCGGATCGAAACTGACGAAGGCCAGGCTGACTCGGCGGCTTAGCCGTCAGAGTAATCGTAGGGCATGAGGCGCTGCGATGCCATAGCATCCATCCGGCGCAGGCGTTGGGCAATGGCCTCCATCACCTGGGCGGCGAAGAAGGGGGTTTCGTCCACCATGAAGGTGAAGCGTTCGCGGTCAATCGGAACCAGACGCACATCGCTGTGGGCAATGGCCGTGGCCGCGCGTGGACGGTTGTCGATCAGAGACAGTTCGCCGAGGATGCCGCCGCAGTCCACGGTTTCGACCAACTGGCTGCCCAACAGAATATCGACCTGACCATCCAGCACGACGTACATCACAGCGCCGGGATCACCCTGATTGAAGATGGTCTGTCCGGCGCTGAAGAGTTGGAAGTCGGTCGAAAAGCGGAAGAGGTTGTCCAAAGCGATCATTTCCCAAATGTCCTGAATAGCACGCCAAAACTATCCTCATCGTAGCGCCGATGAGGATACGCCGTCATCAGGCAGCGGATCGAAGCCCGTATGCGACTTTCGGCGGAGATCAGGATTTTTCGGATTTGACCGCTTCGTATTCGCCGGACGACAAGCGGGCATCGATATCGCGCAGCCGCCCGGCCATCGCTTCCATCACCTGAAGGGCGAAGAACGGCGTCTCCCGCACCAGCATGGTGAAGCGGGTTTCATCGACCGGGATCAGGTGGCAGTCGCTGCGAGCGACGGCCGTGGCATTGCGCGGGCGGTTGTCGATGAGCGCCAGTTCACCGAACAGGCCGCCTTCGCCGACCATTTCGATGACGGTCTCGCCGATCAGAATATCGACTTCGCCATCCTGAACGACATACATCACATCGCCCAACTGTCCCTGGCGGAACAACACCGTCCCCGCCGGGAAGAACTGGGCATGAGGCGAGCGTTTGAACCAATCCGACCGGGCAACCATAGGACATCCTCCTCCGAGTCGGGGAACGATCAGATTGAGTGTACCCTTCACAGTCGATTTCACAATCCCCCAATGGACGGGGATTGTCTCGGTCGAAAGTCGGATGCGCTGCTGCGCGTCAGGCCGGAAACGACTGTTTCAGGAACTCCAGTGTGCGCTCCCAGGCGAGATCAGCCGCGTCTGGCTTGTAGGCATCGGCGCGATCCGGCTCGAAGAACCAATGCCCTGTGCCAGGATAATGGTGGAAGGTCACCGGGCGGCCAGCCTGCCGCAGCCCTTGCTCCAGGGCATCGACATTGGAACGCGCCTCAAACGGGTCGTTCTCGGCGAAGTGGCCGAGGTAGGCCGCCTTCGTTCTGGTGACATCGACCGGGCCAGTGCCGTAAAAAAGGATGACCGAACGAACCGTATCGGGATCAGCAGCAGAGAGATCGAGGGCGTAGAACGCGCCTAGCGAGAACCCAACGACGGCGATGCCCGTCTCGGTCGCTCCGGCGCGGGATTGGAGATAGCGGGCGGCCTGGGCGACATCGGCTCTGGGCTGAGCGATATTGCGCTCCAGGGCAGTGACCAGGGCCTCAGCTTCGGCAATCTGGTCAGTGACTTTGCCATGATAGAGATCGGGGGCGAAGGCCGTGAAGCCGGACGCGGCCAACCGCAGACAGAGAGATTTGATGGTGTCGTTCAGCCCCCACCAGGCATGAAGCACCAAGACGGGTTTGCCGCTGCCTGCTGGGGGGTTGGCAAGATAGCCGTCGGGCTGCGCTAGGGACATACAAACCTCCTTGAATGGCTCTGGCGCTCTCGTTCAACGGGAGCAATTGAAGAAGAGTGTAGCGCAATCGAGGGAGTTTGTCGATCTTTTGTTCTATATCAATGACACCACACCGATTTCGATGCGATTTCAGGAATCGGAGTGGTCTTTGGTATCGGTCTCCTCGACGAGCAGGCGACGCAGCACCTTCCCAACGAAGCTCTTGGGCAGTTCAGGACGGAACTCGACTTCCCAGGGGACGGCGTACTCTTTCAGGCGGCGCTTGCACAGCGCGATGAGTTCTTCGGCGGTCAGGGTCGTGCCAGGCCGGGGCACGACGTAGGCGCGGATGCGCTGCTCACCGCTGGTTCCGGCGACACCGACCCCAACCACCGCCACCTCTTTGACGCCGGGATGCTCATAGAGAACTTCCTCGACATCGCGCGGATAAACCTGGTACTTCCCGGCCAGGATCATCTCCTTGCGGCGGCTGATGATCTGGAAGTAGCCATCTTCGTCCATACGGGCGATGTCCCCGGTGAGCAGCCAGCCATCCGATGTGAGGGGTTGTTCATCGTCGTGCTTGCCGAGGTAGCCGAGCATGACCTGGGGGCCGCGCACGGCCAGCTCGCCAATCTGACCGACAGGCAGCGGCTCGCCGGTAATCAGATCGACGATGCGGGCTTCGGTGGCCGGCATAGGGATGCCGATGCTGCCGACTTTCCGCAGGCCGTGGAGGGGGTTGGAATGGGTGACGGGCGAGGCTTCGGTCAGACCGTAGCCTTCCACCAGACGGCCGCGGGTGAGCTTCTCGAAGGCTTCCTGCACCTCGACGGGCAGCGGAGCCGCCCCGGAGATGCAAGCCTTGATGCTGTCGATTCCGTAGCGGCGGACGCCTTTGAACTGGTTGATCGCCATGTACATGGTCGGGACGCCGGGGAACAACGTCGGACGATAGCGGCGGATGTGCTTGAGGACATCGGCGGTGACGAAGGTCGGCAGAATGACGATCTTCGCCCCCAGGGCGATGGGCACATTCATGGCGGCGGTCATGCCGTAGGAATGCGAGAACGGCAGCACCGCCATGACACTCTCGTAACCTTCGCGCAGGTCGGCGATCCAATGGCGGGTCTGGAGCGCGTTCGCCAGCACCGCCCGGTGGCTGAGCATGACGCCTTTGGGCTTGTCGGTCGTGCCACCCGTGTACTTGATGACCGCGACCGTATCCGGGTCTACATCGACCTGGGGACGGGTGGGCGGATGGGCGCGGAGCAGATCGCGCCAAAGGTATTCGCCCTTCTGCGGGCCGCCCGGCAGACGGTGATTCTCTTTGGCTTCGCGCAGCAGCGTGAACAGCGTGCGATTCCGCAGGCTCATGTACTCCTTGATGGCCGTGAAGATCACCCCGCGCAGGTCGGTGTTCGCCAGGACATGGCGGGCCGTGTCCGCAAAGTAGGTCAGCGTAATCAGGAAATCGGACTGCGAGTCGCTGATCTGCCGCTGGAGTTCATCGCGCTCGTTGACCGGACTGGTAGACACGACCACGCCACCCGCTTTGAGGATGGCATAGTAAGCGATGACGAACTGCGGCGTATTCGGCAGCAGGATCATCACGCGGCTGCCCTTCTCGACGCCGAGCGAGCGCAGCGCATTCGCCAGACGGTTAGCCTCGGCATCAAGCTGTTTGTAGCGCAGCGTGCGACCGGCGAAGACCACAGCCGGGCGGTTCCCAAAGCGGCGCACCGCGCTGTGCAGCAGACGGAACAGCGGGCGGTTCGGCAGGCCGAGCATCACCGGGACGCCCTGCTCATAATGCTTGATCCATGGGCGATCCGCCAGCAGCCCGGCATTCGAGCGTTTGCCGCCCCACCAACTGGGTTCATCCACATCGCCGCCGATGAAACGGCCGATAGCGCGGTTGACGGCCTCGGCGCGTTCCAGTGGGACGAGGTGACGAGACACGCCGATATTCACGTCTTCGGCATTAGGGATGGTGCGGGCGACCTCTTCAAAGACGGCCGTGGGATAGACCTGATCGCGCTCGCCGCGAATGACCAGCACGGGCATCCGCAGGTCGCGGAACATGCTCCAGCCGTTCCAGCGCGACATGGTGTTGAAGTACAGGTTCCGCAGCACATGGGCTTCGGCGGCCAACTGCTTGCGAACCATCCGGCGGATGGGAACCAGGATCGCCAGCGGCAGCCGCAGCGCCCAGACCGCAGCGCCGAGCAGCGGATACTCGCCTGTGGTGGCGATCAGCACCAGGTGCGAAAGGTCCTGTGGGCGGCGGTGAGCGAACTCGGTTACGACAGCCCCGCCGAAGGAGTGGCCGACCAGGATGAACGGGCACTCGACCTCCAGCCCTTTGAGGAGCGCGTCCAGATCGGACTGCATCTCGTCCATCGTGTAGGCGCTGTTGGGCGCATCCGAGCGGCCATGCCCGCGCACATCGTAGGCAATTACCCGGTAGTTATCGGAGAACGCCTTGAGCTGGTTCTGCCACTGCATGGCGTAGCCGCCATAACCATGCACGAACACGATAGTTCCAACAGGTTTTTCCGGCACGACTTCGATGTAACTCAAACGAACGGGCGGATTCTCGGAAATCAACAATTCTTCGCGGTATAGTTCTAAATCGACCTGCACGGCCCTTCTCCTTCGTGACAAGTCGGCAATTGTGCAGCATTATACGGCTGCGCGGCCAATCACACGAATCGCGGGCATCCGCCACAAGCCACCATTCATAGCCACTCTCCATTGCAGGAATGTCCAAGTGGGTGTACAAGACATGCAGAGGGGAGCGCCGTAGTATGACCGACTTCTACCAATATGCTGTCGATGAAACACTCCAAGAACTGAAGACCTCGGCCCACGGCCTGCCAGACGCCGAGGTATCTCAGCGCCAGATGACCTATGGCAGGAATGTGCTGCCCGCTGGCGAGAAAACCAACTGGTTCAAATTGATCCTGGGCCAGTTCACCGATCTGATGGTCATCATCCTGATTGCCGCGGCCGTCATCTCGGCGCTGCTGGGCGACACCAAAGATATGGTGGTCATCCTCGCCATCGTGATCCTCAACGCCATCCTGGGAACTTACCAGGAGTATCAGGCGGAGCGGGCGCTGGCGGCGCTCAGCGCGATGCAGGTTCCACTGGTGCGGGTGCGTCGCAAGGGCGCGATTCAGCAGATCAGCGCCGAGGAACTTGTCCCCGGCGATATCGTCCTGCTGAACGAGGGCGACCGCATCCCCGCAGACGGACGGCTGATCGAAGCCATCAATTTGCAGATCGATGAATCGGCCCTGACCGGGGAGTCGCTGCCGGTCGAGAAACACATCGACGCGCTCGCCAAAGGGCAGTCGGTCACGGTTGGCGACCGCAGCAACATGGTTTTCATGGGCACAGCCGTCACCTTCGGACGCGGCGAACTGGCCGTGACGCAGACGGGCCTCAACACCGAAATCGGCAGCATCGCCGCCATGCTGCTCCAGGTCGAACAAGGGATCACCCCCTTGCAGCGCCGCCTGAACAAACTCGGCCAGGCGCTCGCCATCGGCGCGGGGTTGGTGGTTGCCGTGGTTTTCGTAGCGGGAGTCCTGCGCGGAATCCCGGTGCAGGACATGTTCCTCACAGCGATCAGTCTGGCGGTAGCGGCTGTCCCGGAGGGATTGCCCGCACTGATTACCATCAGCCTGTCGCTGGGGGCGGCGCGGATGGTGCGGCGTCATGCGCTGATCCGGCGGCTGCCCGCCGTGGAAACGCTCGGATCGGTGACGGTGATCTGCTCGGATAAGACGGGCACGCTCACCAAGAACGAGATGACGGCGACGCGCATCGCCCTGCCCGGCCATGACGATGTGGTTATCACCGGTATCGGCTATACCCCCGAAGGCAAGTTCGTCGTCGAAGAACAGGGCAAGACGGTCAACCTGGATGTCAACCTGCCCGTCCGGCGTTTCGTCACGGCCATCGCCCTCTCGACGAATGCACACCTCCAGGAGGGCGACCGCCCCGGACGCTACAACATCCTGGGCGACACGACTGAGGGGGCGCTGCTGGTCGCCGCCCAGAAAGTCGGCTGGACGCGGCAGGCGCTCGAAGACGATATGCCGCGCGTGGCCGAACTTCCCTTCAGCAGCGAACGCAAAGCGATGACCACCATTCACCGCGTCAAGAGTCCGGCGGCGCGGGCGCTATTTCCGAACACAGAGTTCGTCTCGATCACCAAAGGCGCGCCCGACCAGCTCATCAATTGGGCAAACCACGAAGCCCTGGCCGAAGGGCCGCACGCGCTGGATGAAGCCCGCCGCCAGGTCTGGCGCGAGCAGATCGACCGACTGGCTTCTCAAGGGCTGCGGGTGCTGGGTATCGCCTATCGCCCATTGGATCAGGTTCCGGCCCACCTCACCCCGGAGATCGAGCGCAGTCTCACCCTGCTGGGGCTGGTCGGCATCCTCGACCCGGCCCGGCCAGAAGCCCGCGAAGCCGTGCGCGTGGCGCGGCAGGCCGGGATCAGACCGATCATGATTACCGGAGACCACGCCCTGACCGCCGAGGCCATCGCCCGTGACCTGGGCATCCTCAGCACCGAACAGAATGCCGTCAGCGGCCTGGAACTCGACCAGATGACCGACGCGGACATCCACAAGGCGCTGGAACGAACATCAGCCTTCGCGCGGGTCTCACCGGAACATAAGCTGCGGCTGGTCAAGGTTCTCCAGGAACAGAATCACATCGTCGCCATGACCGGCGACGGCGTGAACGATGCCCCGGCACTGAAGCAGGCCGATATCGGCGTAGCGATGGGTATCACCGGGACGGATGTGAGCAAGGGCGCGGCGGCGATGGTGCTTACGGATGATAACTTCGCCTCGATTGTGGCGGCGGTGGAAGAAGGCCGTGTCATTTACGACAACATCCGCAAGTTCATCAAATACCTACTGAGTTCAAACGTCGCTGAAATCCTGGTCATGTTCTTAGCACTGCTAGTAGGATTAAAAATCCCACTGCTAGCCATCCAGATTTTGTGGATCAATCTGGTTACGGATGGACT
>JAEUQZ010000960.1:0-234 GCA_016788965.1 Anaerolineae bacterium
TGTCAGCCGCGATGGCCAGGGCCGCGCGACAAATTGGGATTGAACAGGTATTCTTTGGGCCAATCGGATTGGGGCGGGCCGTTCACCTTCACACGTCCGGGTAGTTTCGATACAATCGGCCTAACCCAATCTGTCCATTGTCTGCCGGAGAACTCCACATGTCCACTGAGCGTCCGCAGTTGGAAGGCGAAGTCTACTATCCAGACATCAACACAGTCACGAACGCCCACGTCC
>JAEUQZ010000960.1:244-565 GCA_016788965.1 Anaerolineae bacterium
CTGGGAGGCGATGGCGGACTTCGCCAAAAACGACCTGCAGGGGTTCTGGGCGCAGCGCGCCGAAGAACTCGAGTGGTTCGAGAAGTGGACGACGGTCCTCGATGACAGCAACAAGCCGTTCTACAAATGGTTCGTCGGCGGCAAGACCAACATCGTCCATAACTGCATCGACCGGCACCTCAAGGGCTGGCGCAAAAACAAACTCGCGCTGATCTGGGAGTCGGAAGACGGTCGCGAGAACCGCACCTTCTCGTACTTCAGCATCAACCGCGAAGTCCACAAGATGGCCAACGTCCTCAAGGCCATGGGCATCACGAAGGG
>JAEUQZ010000961.1 GCA_016788965.1 Anaerolineae bacterium
CGTGGCATTCAATGCCAGGATGATCGACAGCTCATATGGCCCCAGATTGCCCGGCACAGCCGGAACCGCAATCGCAAACGCCGCTGCCGCGATGTAAAGCAGCGTCGTGATCCAACTGGCCTGATCGTAAAAGGTGAACATCAGGCAGTAGCCCGCCGCTGCCGAAAGTCCCCATCCCAGCGCAGTAAGCCCGACCGCCGCGACCAGGGATCGCATCTGGGCCAGCGGCCGCAGTCCGTCCAGCAGTTGATTTCCCCAACGTGTCAGCGTCGGCTGATGGACTCGCGCCAGCAGTCGATCGGTCCAGGCCCGCTTCCGGGCCAGCACCACCAGCATACCGAACCCCAGCACAGCCGCCGGAGCAGAGACCGCCGCCGCTGTCCGAATCGCGTCCGGCACAGAGCCGAATGCCAGTGCCAGGAAGACCATCAGCACCACGCCCAACAAATCCAGGCCAGGCCAGAGAGTACAGTTTGTTAAATCTCCACAAAATTGTAAATAGAATATTGATGTTGGCTACATGCAGAAGACATTGAAGAATGGGGTCGGTCTCTTCCAGCAA
This sequence comes from Anaerolineae bacterium, assembly GCA_016788965.1. GTDB lineage: Bacteria > Chloroflexota > Anaerolineae > Aggregatilineales > Phototrophicaceae > CFX2. The sequence continues at coordinate 563 of JAEUQZ010000961.1, forward strand.
CT
>JAEUQZ010000962.1 GCA_016788965.1 Anaerolineae bacterium
TGATAAATACCGTCGATCCGCGCCGTGTTGAAGGAACTGGACCGGCGAATGATCCCATACACATCGTATCCCTTGGCCAGAAGCAATTCGGCCAGATAGGAACCATCCTGGCCGGTAATCCCGGTGATCAATGCATTCATTGAGCAGGCACTCCGATCGCTCCTTCCAGCCTGATGAACCGAAACACCACTATCCATCCCTCCGGTGACACAGACCAATGATCCCACTTGTGATCGATCTGCGACGCGGTGTCAAGCAACAGTACAGGTCCACACCGACACCGTAGACGTGCGCCGACACGTCGCCTATGCAGACGGCTGCTGCCGCGAGATGGCCTCGTCCTGCGGGTTCCCCGGCTGCCGACCGGACCCGCTCCCTTGCCAGGCCGACCCTGTCACGGTGATACCGACCGCCGCCAGCAGCCAGAATATGTGCGCCAGGCTTCCCATAAACATATAGTCGAAGAGATTGCGCACGGCGAACCCGATGACGGCCAACCCGATACCCGCAGCCAGCACCGACCACCTGTCGTTCCATGCAGCCCGCCAGGGAATCGGAATGAG
>JAEUQZ010000963.1 GCA_016788965.1 Anaerolineae bacterium
TCTACGCCTGCTACACGCCCAGCCGCGTCCGCCTGCCCAAGGTGCGCGTGCTGCTCGACGAACTCGAAGCCTGCTTCATGCCGGTGCCGCCATGGGAACGGTGCAGCGGAACAGCCTAAACCACCAGGGGCGTTTTCAGATTCCGCTCAATCGCTGCCAGCAACACCTGCTCCTTGATCGGCTTCGACAGATAGTCGTTCATGCCGGCCGCCAGACAGGCCTCGCGATCGCCCTCCATGGCGTTGGCGGTCATCGCGACGACGGCAATCTGCGGATCAAGTACGCTCTCACCGGCACGCAGCCGGCGGGTCGCCTCGAAACCATCCATGACCGGCATCTGGCAATCCATGAGAACCAGATCGAATGGCTGCTGCGCCAGAATATCCAGTGCCTGGCGGCCATTTTCGGCGATAGCCACATCGAAACCGTGCTTGCGAAGCATGGCGCAGGCGATTCGCTGGTTGACCAGATTGTCTTCCACCAGCAGAAGTCGGCCCGTATTCGCAAGCTTTGTCTCGGCCAGTGTATGGCGGGTAATCAGTTCGCCCGGCGCCTCGGTTTC
>JAEUQZ010000964.1 GCA_016788965.1 Anaerolineae bacterium
CCTCAACCTCACCATCATCGGCACCATGGGCGCGTTCATCCAGCTCCGCCAGCCCATGCGCAACCGCAAAGTCCTCTTCGATGTCGGCGCGTCCGGCCCCCTCGTCGGCCTCCTCTTCGCCATCCCCATCCTCTTCATCGGCCTCAGCAGCGCCCAACTCGGCCAGATTATCCCCGGTGTCCCCTACCTCTATGAAGGGGATTCGCTGCTCTACGCCTTCGCCAAAACCCTCACCTTCGGTCGCTTCGTGCTGGATGGCGCATGGGATGTCATGGTCACCAGCAGTCAATTAGCGTGGGCCGGTTGGACGGGACTGCTCGTCACCGCCCTCAACCTCATCCCCATCGGTCAGCTCGACGGCGGTCACATCCTCTACGCCCTCATCGGCGAACGCGCCCGCCGCCTCTACTATCCCATCCTCCTCATCCGTCGCCTCCGCCCCTGACTAAACCCACAGCCAGCCTGAGTGAATACAGGGGCATCTGTCTCACCGCAATGACCAACTCGCTCGACTGAAGGAAGCCCGTTACGCCCCCGGTATCCACCGGTCATGCAGATTGTT
>JAEUQZ010000965.1 GCA_016788965.1 Anaerolineae bacterium
TGATGCTGGCATTGTTTGCCTCCCTGCCCGCACCTCTTCCGTCCGACCGTGAGCCCCAGAGTCAAGACCAGTCTGCTTGAACACCTCGAAGGCGTGAGCGATCCGCGCATCGAGCGCACCCGCCGGCACAAGCTGCTCGACATCCTGGCGATCGCGATCTGCGCGATGATCTGTGGAGCCGAGCACTGGAACGAAATCGCCGAGTTCGGGCATGCCAAGCGCGAGTGGTTTGCGCGGTTTCTGGAGTTGCCCGGCGGCATCCCCTCGCACGACACCTTTGCGCGGGTGTTCGCGCGGCTTGATCCGGATGAGCTGGAGCAGGTGCTCGCGTCCTGGCTGGGGACGCTGGCGGCGCGCATCCAGCCGGGGGATGTGGTGGCGATCGACGGCAAGAGCGTGCGCGGCTCGGGCACGGCCGAACGCTCGCCGCTGCATATCGTCAGTGCCTGGGCGAGCGCGCAGAGCCTGTTGCTCGGGCAGGTGCGCACCAAGAAGAAGTCCCACGAAATCACGGCGATTCCGGCGCTGCTGAAGCTGCTGGCGATCGAGGGCGGCATCGTC
>JAEUQZ010000966.1 GCA_016788965.1 Anaerolineae bacterium
CGCATGTTCCGCTCCCTGGGCGACGGGACCGAGGCCCGCGGCAGCCGCGACGGCGCCGGGCTGGACCTCGACAGCCGCAAGGGCAAAGCCCCGGGCGGGTATCAGTACATGCGCGACCGCAGCCGCCGCCCCTTCATCTTCATGAACGCCGCCGGGCTGCAGCGCGATATCGAAACGCTCGTCCACGAGGCCGGTCACGCCTTTCACTCGCTGCTCTCCCGCGAGGAGCCGATCCTCGAGTATCGCTCCGCGCCGATCGAGTTCTGTGAAGTGGCGAGCATGTCGATGGAACTGCTGTCGATGCCGCACTGGCGGGGAACGTTCTATTCATCGGAAGAAGACTTCCGCCGGGCCTGCCGGCAGAACCTGAAGCACTCGGTCCTGCTCCTCCCCTGGACGGCGCAGATCGACGCCTTCCAGCACTGGGTCTACGCCAACCCGGGCCACACCCGCGAGGATCGCCGCCGCGAATGGCTCGCCCTGGAAGATCGCTTCGGCGGCATCGCCGACTGGTCGGGCCTCGAGGACATCCGCGCCTCGCTCTGGCACCGTCAACTGCA
>JAEUQZ010000967.1 GCA_016788965.1 Anaerolineae bacterium
GCTTCATCCAAGATGGTGAAGGCTCCGGTGAAGCGGAGTGAACCGTTGGTTTGTGTTTTAATTTCGAGCGGGCTGCCTGCGACGATGGTGGCCTCCGGTTGGGGATTGGGGACGGTGCTGGCTGCCTCGAAGTGAATGTCGTGGTGGGAGTTGTCGCAGAAGGGTTTGTTGTGTGAGGCACCACAGCGGCAGAGGGCCACACGGGTATCTTTGAGGACGAGCGTTTCTTCTCCATTGATGATGGTGATGTCGCCCTGCACGTAAAGCGGGCCATCGGCGGCAAGGCGGATGGTATTGTGGTCGGGGATGGATTCGGCCTGACCGCCGTCCTTACGGTCATAATGAAGCGCGCCGGAAGGACACTGGTGAATGGTGGTGGCGACGGCATCGGCGGGATCGTTGTCGGGGACAATCCACGGACGACGTTTGCTATCAAAGACACGGTTGAGACTTTTAACACATGCTTCGGCGTGAATACAGCGTTTTACATCATAGGTGACGGTGATGTTTTCACCTTCATAACGGATCGTTTTGCCGCTCACTCGGCTTCCTCTCTACAA
>JAEUQZ010000968.1 GCA_016788965.1 Anaerolineae bacterium
GGCGCGTGGTCAGCGGCTTCCGTGCGCGGCTGGTATTCCGGGCGCTACCGCTGCACGCGCACGCCGCGCGCGCGCACGCTGCTGATCGAACTGGCCCCGCGCATCGCCGAGGCGTTCGCGAAGGAGCTGCACGTTCACGGCGCCGTGCTCGACCGCGCCCGCCGCTGGCTGCGCACGGGGTACCACGTGCTCGCGGGCGGGGCCGTGCTGTCGGGTCTGACCCTCGCCGTTGCGTTGGCGGCCGGCACGCTCCCGTGATCTCGACAGCGCTCGCGCTCACGCTGGCGCTGCCGCTCGCCGCCGACGTGCGCAGCGCCGCCGACATGGAGCGGGCGGTCGCCGCCGCCGTGGCCCGCTTCGGCCACATCGACATCCTGGTGTGCAACGCCGGGATCGCCGACATGGCGCTCACCTGGGACATCACCGAGGAGTGGTGGGACATCATGCTGGACGTCAATCTGAAGGGCGTCTGGCTGGCCATCAAGTACACCGTCCCGGGGATGATCGCCCGCAACCAGGGCGGCCGCATCCTCATCACCTCGTCGGTGGCGGGGCTGCG
>JAEUQZ010000969.1 GCA_016788965.1 Anaerolineae bacterium
CGCCATTCGCGACGGCGATTTTTATGTTCTGAATGGACGCAAATCCTGGGTTACCAGCGGACCTGTGGCAAGTTATTTTGTCGTTTTTATGATGACAAACCCAGAGAAAAAACAAAAGGGTGTTTCCGCATTTTTAGTGGAAGGCAATACGCCGGGTCTCGTCCGCGGGAAGAAGGAGCCCAAGCTTGGCATCCGCGCATCTGCAACCAGCGAGCTGATCTTTGAAGATTGCCGCATTCCTGTTGAAAACAGGCTCGGCGAAGAAGGCGAAGGCTTCAAGATAGCCATGACCGTTTTGGATGCGGGCCGTATTGGCATTGCAACACAAGCGCTTGGAATTGCAGAAGCTGCCTACGAAGCCGCGAGGCAGTACGCAGGGCAGCGCGAAGCGTTCGGTCAACCGATTGGCGCATTTCAAGGCACAGGTTTCAAACTCGCCGACATGAAAACACGCATCGAAGCATCCCGCCTTTTAATTTACAACGCCGCACTCGCAAAAGAAAAGGCAAAACCGTCCAACGGACGCTATTCCCTTGAAGCATCCATGGCAAAATTATT
>JAEUQZ010000096.1 GCA_016788965.1 Anaerolineae bacterium
GCGAGAAAGCATTGATCTCGATGGCCGGGAAGGTGCGGTGAATCCAACTCACCAGATCGGTGTAGTAGTCGTAGGGCAGGTCAGGATTATGCCCGCCCTGCATCAGGATGCGGGTCGCGCCCAGTTCCAGCGCCTCTTTGATCTTGCCGCCCAGGATCAGCTTGCTGTTGACGTAGCCCTTCTCGGTATCGCCGGGCAGGGCATAGAAGTTGCAGAACTGGCAGTCAGTCACGCAGACATTCGTGTAATTGATGTTCCGGTCGATCAGGTACGTGACCCGGTTGCCCGGTACAAGCTGCTGGCGGCGGGCATTGGCCGCCTCAGCCAGATCGAGCAGGTCGGCGTGCTGGTAAAGCAGCAGCCCTTCGTCATAGGTGATTCGCCCGCCATCATGCACGCGGGCGAGAATCTGGTCGATCTGAGCCTGAATCGCAGTGTCATTCGCCATCGGTTTACTCCACTTCACTCCTGTGGCGCATCGTTGTGATGCCTTGCCGTGTCTCGTCTTTCCAGGTCGATCCGCATGTGGATGCGGTTCGTTATCGCATTTCCTTTACGCCAACGCCGCCTCGCCCTGCCAGAACGCCAGCCGCGACCAGTCGAAATCCTCCAGCGCCAGTTCCAGGTATAGCTTCAGCCCGGCGCGATCTTCCTCGGTGAGATGGTAGCGCAGGTCGCGCAGATAGCGCCGGCACACCCCGGCAGGCAAACCCAGCCGCGCCGCATAGGTCGCCGCCAGTTGGTCGCGGGCAGTTTCGGTCAGCCCGGCTTCGGTCGAGGCATACAGCGCCTCGAAGACCCCAGCAGCCTCCAACTCGGTGGCGCGATCCCGGCGGGCAGCCCACACCGCGAAAGTGAATGGCAAACCGGTCATTTTCAGCCACTCGTCCCCCAGGTCGTAGATATACGGCAGATTCCACCCGGTCGCATGGCTGAGTGCCCGGTGGGCTGTGCCTTCCACCAGCGCATCATCGCCGATGATGAGCGCCCCCTGATGTTCCGCCAGCATACTCGGCAGATGCTGCCGCGTCATCTCGAAGCGCGGCTGGATGTGGTAGCGTTCCCGGCACAGCACCTCCAGCAGCGCGATGCTCGTGGCCGAGTGATCCGTCAGGGCGATGGGCTGCCCGTCCAGGTCGCGGATGTCCGCCGCCCACGAGAACAGCAGCACCGTCCGCACCGCCCCCAGGCTGGCAATGCTCAGTCCCGGCAGGATCACCAGATCATCGGCATGGCGAGCAGCTTCGATGGCCGAGATCGGCGCCAGGTCGATCTCGCCGCGGACGACGCCCCGGTTCATCTGCGAGGGCACGCCGCGCTCGAAACGCACCGCGGCGTCTTGCAGCCGTTCCGCCAGATCATAATGGAACGGCATGGTGTTGAGGTAATCGATCAATCCAATCGTCAACATGATGACGAGACCTTATCCCATTTCTTCCTGATTCAGACTGTCAAAGCGCCCAACCCGCTCAGAGCGCCGATGACGAGCAGAAGCACATAACCCGGCACTCGAGTCAGCGAGGCGGCTCGCGTCAGCACCACCGACAGGGCCATCACCATGCCGCTCAGGATATACAGCACAGCGATCCCCGCTGCCAGGGCTTCTTGGTATTCCGGGACTCCCCCGGTAGCCAGGATGAACAGCCCTCCCGCAGATACGGCCAGGAGGGCCGTTGTCACATGCCATACCCCTCGAAGTTCCGCTTGCTCATTGGGTGGAATGCTGCCCTCTCGCAGCCTGCGAATGTTGGTCAGTTCACCTGCAATACCGTGGATCAGGCAGGAAAGTCCCGCGATGATCCCGGCCACGAGGAGCCAGTAATTCATCGTTATGAATTCCTTCCATCTCAGTTCGGCGGTTTCACTACCCACCAAACCAACTGTCAATCCGAATCTCGGCTCCGCCCAGCGCCGCCGAAACGAACGACTGCTCGGCGGTGAACAACCCCTGCCGCTCGAATTTGCCGTCCACCAGCGCGTAAATTTCGGCGTAGCGCCCTTCCCCATCCACCAGCCAGTACTCACGCACGCCGGACTGCTGGTAGGTATCGAACTTGATGCCGCGATCCCGATACGCGGTGGAGGGCGAGAGCACTTCGATCACCAGATCAGGAGCGCCGCGCCAGTAGCGCCCATCAGGTTCGAGTACACAATCGCTGCTCTCCGCCCGCACCCAGAACATATCCGGCTCGAAGCTGTTGTAGTCATCGACGCGCAGGCCGGTTGGAGCGAGGCGCAGACTGCCACCAAGTCGCAGGCTGTGCAGCATCGCGTAGATCGCGCCAACGACGACTTGATGAATATCCAGGGGAGGACTCGCGACAATCTCTCCATCGATGAGTTCGACGATCTGGTTCGTCTCCGGCAGCGCCTGGTAATCGGCGAAGGTGCTGCGCGTTTTCTCTCGGATCACCATATCTCACGCCTCCACTCAACCCAACGCGGCGATGACGATCACCACCGCCAGCAGCAGGGGGATCAGCCCGCCCAGCATCAGGAAGATCATTTGCAGCGGACGGACGAACAGGTTGCGCCAGTTCATGCTGTCCACCGATTCCAGGTTGATCTGCCAGATGCTCTGCTCGCCCAGGTTGATCTCCACCCCCAGCAGCCGCCCCAGCAGCTTGCGGACGGCCGGATCGATCACCCGCCAGTACAGCCGCATCCATAAACCTGCAATCGGGAACAGCAGGATCAGGAAGATGACGATAATGAATACGTTGGGGTTGTTCGATTCGCCGTTCACATCACCCTCCGAACCAGGCCCGATGATCGATGGTCGCGCCGTTCAATGCTGCCGAAACGAACGGCTGCGCCGGCTTGAAGACGCCCTGCCGCTCAAACTTCCCATCTTTGAGTTGGTAGACTTCGGTGTACTTCGCTTCAGGATCGACCAACCAGTATTCGCGCACCCCGGCCTTCTGGTAGGCCTCGAACTTGACCCCGCGATCATCCGGCGCAGTCGAGGGGGACAGCACCTCGATCACCAGATCGGGCGTGCCGTACCAGAAACGCTCACTGGCCTCCAGCACGCAGTCGGTACTGTCTGGCCGCACCCAGAACAAATCCGGCTCGAAGCTGTTCAGATCATCGATGTGCAGGCCGGTCGGAGCGAGACAGGCCACCCCCTCTTTCATCAGCGGCATCAGGGTTTCGATCATCAACCATAGAAGCCGTTGATGGCGGAAATTGGGTGGATTCATAATGATCTCCCCATCGATCAGTTCGACGATCTGATTCGTCTCCGGCATCGCGGCGTATTCGTCGAACCGGACGGCGATCTTGGGCTGCGCGGTCATTTGCACCCTCCCGACTCCATCGGATGGACTCAGGCAAACACCTCAAGCTCGTTGTAGACCGTATCGCGCTCCACCGGGATATAGCCCGCCGCGCGGATGAATTCCTTCAGTTCTTCGACCGTCATGGCCTCGCGCCGCGCCCCGGCATCCTTATAGATATGCTCCTCGATGATCGTCCCGTCCATATCGTTCGCGCCGAAGTTGAGCGCCACCTGCGCCAGCGCCGGCGTCAGCATCACCCAGTAGGCTTTGATGTTGGGGATGTTGTCCAGCATCAGGCGGCTGATCGCCATCGTCTTGATGTCGTCCACGCCCGTCGTCCACTGGCGATTGAGCTTGCGCCCCAGGTTATTGTCTTCGGGATGGAAGGCCAGCGCGATGAACGTCTGAAACCCGCCCGATTTGTCCTGCTGTTCCCGCAGCGCCACCATGTGATGCACGCGGTGTTCGGGCTTCTCGATGTGCCCGTAGAGCATCGTGCAGTTGGTCTTCAGCCCCAGGCGGTGCGCCGCGTCATGCACCGCCAGCCAGACCTCCTGGTTGGCCTTCTCCGGGCAGATTTTCTTGCGGATGTCCCAGTGGAAAATCTCCGCGCCACCCCCCGGCATACTGTCCAGCCCGGCCTCCTGAAGCTGTTGGAGGACTTCCGTGTGGCTCAACCCGGTCAGCTCGCGGAAGAAATCGATCTCCACCGCCGTGAACGCCTTCAGGTGAATGTGCGGGAATTCGCGCTTGAGCGTCCGCAGCACATCCAGGTAGTAATCGAAGCCCAGTTCGGGGTGCAGCCCGCCGACGATGTGGAACTCACGCACCCCCTGGTTGACCGCCCCGCGCACCCGGTCGGGGATCTGCTCCGGCATGTAGGTATACGCGCCGTCTTCTTTGTCGCTGGTGCGGGCGAACGAGCAGAAGTTGCAGTGGAAGGCGCACACATTGGTCGGGTTGATGTGGCGGTTCTTATTGAAGTAAACCTTGTTCCCGTGCAGACGGCGGCGTGCTACCTGGGCCAGCTTGCCGATCTTGATGACATCGTGCTGCTCGAACAGCCACAGGCCTTCTTCGTAGCTGAGCCGTTCGCTGGCGTGGACTTTCTCGCTGATGCCGCTCCAGTTCATCATTGTGGAGACTCCATTCCAACCTTTACGTTCACTTCGTATTGAACGTTCCAAATTTCACAAAACATTTTACAAGGATTCGCGCCGACTGTAAAGCAGCATTGTACGCTGAACGGCGCTTCCTAAGCTATCTCCTATCTTCACCCCTCGCGGTCTGTTGACGGCTATCTGCGACTGGGTTAGTCTCAGCGCAGACCCGACTCACCCCGCGAGGTGTCGATGACCACCGCATCCCCATCTGCTCATTGGCAGGATGCCGCCCGCCGCGCCGCCCAGGGCATCCGCCGCCGCGTGCTGGAGCATACCATCGAGGCCAACGGCGGCTACCTGAGCCAGGCCTGTTCCAGCGCGGAAATCCTGGCCGTTCTTTACACCCACCTGATGCGCCTCAGCCCCAGCGAAGGGCCGCTCATCCCGGTTCCGTTCAGCGGTGTGCCCGGCGCGAACAATCCCCGCCATGTCAGCGGCGGAGTCTACAACGGTCCGAAAGCGCCGCACCTCGACCGCTTTATCCTCTCGCCAACGCATTACGCGCTGGCGCTCTACGCCGCGCTGATCGAAGCCGGGCGGCTCGCGCCGGAAGGGCTGGCGCAGTTCAACCAGGATGGCAGCTCGGTCGAGATGATCGGCGGCGAACACTCGCCCGGCCTGGAAGTGACGGGCGGTTCCTTTGGGCAGGCCATCAGTCAGGCGGCGGGCGTGGCCGTGGCTCGCAAGCGCCGGGGCGACACTGGCCGCGTCTGGGTCTTCATGTCCGACGGCGAGTTCCAGGAAGGCCAGGTCTGGGAAGCGTTCATGGCGATGTCCTTCCACCGCGTCAACAACCTGACGGTCTTCGTGGATGTCAACGGCCAGCAGGTCGATGGCCGCATGGAACAGGTCATGAACCTGGAACCGTTCCAACAGAAATTGGAAGCCTTCGGCGCGCGCGTCTTCCAGGTGGATGGGCACGATGTCGAGGCGCTGGCTGGAGCGGGGCAAATAACCGCGCCCGATGGCCCGGTCGTGGTCATGGGCTGCACCATCCCGTATCGGGGTATGCCTATCCTGCAAGAACGCTACCCCCATCTGCACTACATCCGCTTCAAGAACGAAGCCGAGCGCGACCGCTACCGCGCCCTGCTGTCCTCGATGTGAGGGGAGGCCGATCATGGAAATACACACCCGCGTTCACGCGCGTCATCTGGTGGAATGGGCCAAAGACCGCCCGGAAGTGGTCGTCCTCTCCGGCGATCTGACCAGTTCGTGCGAGGTCGATTCCTTCCGCGACGCTTACCCGGATCGCTTCTTCTCGATGGGGCTGGCCGAGCAGAACATGATGAGCTTCGCCGGGGGCTTGGCCCGTGAGGGGCTGACCCCCTTCGTGCATACCTTCGCCGTATTCATCTACCGTCGCGCCCTCGACCAGATCGAGATGTCCATCGCCTATCCCAACCTGCGCGTGCGGCTGTTCGGATTCCTGCCGGGTGTCACCACGCCCGGCGGCGCGACTCACCAGGCCATCGATGACCTGGGCGTCCTCCGCGCCCTGCCCAACATGACCATCCTGGAAACTGGCGATGCCACCGATGTCGAGTCGGTGCTGGATGTGGCTCAGTCGGTAGATGGGCCGGTGTATATCCGCATGGTGCGCGGCGAGATTCCCCGTTTGTTCCATCCCGCCGACCACATGGCGCTGGGTCGGGCGCGGGTCATCAGCACCGGCAGCGATCTGGCTCTGCTTTCCACAGGCATCTGCACCGAGGAGGCTATGCGGGCAACCGGGGCACTGCGGGCGCGGGGCGTTTCCGTGCAGCACCTCCACATCACCACACTCAAACCGTTCAATGATCCCGCCGTGATCGAGGCCATCGCCGGGGCGCGGGCAGGTGTCATCACGATGGAGAATCACAGCATCATGGGCGGGTTGGGCACGGCTGTGGCCGAAGTGATGGCCGAGCATGGGCTGGGCAAGAAGCTGACGCGCATCGGCCTGCGGGATACCTACATCCACGGAGCCAGCAGACATTACCTGATGCGGGAGTATGGATTGGATGCGGCGGCGCTGGTGCGGACTGTGGAGCAGGTTTTGGGTGAGCCGCTGCACATCAGCGAGGCGGATCTGTCTGCCGTGCGCTTCTCCGACTTCTTCAGCGAGACCCAGCAGGAAGCACTGTAGGGCAGATGCCCTATCCGTGCGCGGCGCGGCGGCGAGAACGGCCGTTGGAGGCAGCGACAGTCACGCGCGGCAGATCGAAGCCAAAGGTGCTGCCCTGACCATAGCTGCTCTGGAAGCGGACGTGTCCACCGTGCTGCTCGATGATGGTCCTGACGAGATGCAGCCCTAAGCCTGTGCCTTTGATGGCGCGGGTTTCTTTCAACTGTACCCGGTAAAACGGCTGGAATAACCCCACCTGACGGTCTTCGGGGATGCCGACGCCGTTATCCTCCACTGTGAAGATGACCTGATCGCCCTCGGTCCACAATCGCACGATGATTCGCCCGCCATCGGGGGTGTACTTGATGGCATTGTTGATCAGGTTGACGGCCGTTTCCGGCAGCAAGAAGCGGTCGCCGCGCACGTAGACGGCTTTGGGGGGCAGTTCGACCTGCAAATCCTGGGATTTGCGGGTCGCCTGGATGCGGCTGGTCTGCACTGCATCCAGCGCCAGTTTGGTCATGTCGATGTCTTCATCCATCGAGGTGCGCCCGGCGGAGACCCGTTCCAGGGTGAGGATGTCACGAGTGATCTTGTCGATGCGCGTGACCGAGTCCTTCATGATATCCACATAGTCGAGGAGGCGCGGGTCAGATACCGGCTCTTGTTCGCCGCGGATCAACTGCAAATAGCCGTTGATGACCCCCAGCGGGTTGCGGAGGTCGTGGGCGGCGATACGGATCATCTGCGTCTTGAGCTGTTCCAGGTTGCTGACCTGCTGGTACAGCGATTGCAGTTCGGCCAACTGCGACTCGGTCGTGCGGTGCAGCCGCGCGTTATCCAGCGCGGAGGCGATCCGCGCGGCAAGCAGCTTGAGGAAATCGAACATCTGCGGGGTGAACCGGCCCGGTTCGCTGGTCTGGACGTTGATCGTCCCGATCAGGCGATCCTGGGCAATCAGCGGCATGGTCATCTGCGCCTGGATGTGGGCCACATTGGGCACGTAATCCGGGTCGCTCATGACATCGAAGACCAGTTCCGCTTCCTTGCGCCGAGCGGCTCGGCCGATCAAGCCGGTGGTCAACGGAATGACCGTTCCCACCAGCCCATCGGGATAATCGCCGATGACGCGGGCGACGCGCAGTTGGTCATTCTCCAACAGGTGAATGGCGCCGGCATCGGCGCGGCTGATGCTGACGGCAGCCGATAGGGCAATGTCCAGCACATAGTCGATGTCCAGGCTGCGCGTCAGTTCAATATCCACCTGCTGGATCACTTCCAACCGTTGGATGTAATCGCTGCGGTCGATCTCGGCCAATCGGCGGCGGGTGACATCGCGCCCGGAGGACTGGAATTCGACGAAGTTCCCCTGTGCATCGAAAATCGGAACATCCGTCCATTCCTGCCAGTGAAGTTCGCCATCTGGGGCAATGACCGGGTGTTCGTAATGGATCGGCACTCGGCTGCGGATAGACTCCTCGATCTGCTGGTGCATCTGCGCGTGCAGTTCAGGCGGGACCAAATCGAGATAGCTGGTTCCGATGAGCTGCTCGCGGGTTTGACCGAAAGCGCGGCAGTAGGCATCGTTCACGAAGGTCAGCCGCGTATCGGAAGTCCAACGGCTGATGAGTTCTTTCTGCTGCTCGACGATGATCCGGTAACGTTCTTCCGACTGGCGCAGCGCGTCTTCGGCCTGTTTGCGGGCGCTGATGTCCCGCATGATCGTGACCGCGCCGGTTACGAGACCAGCAGGGGAGCGCATCGGATGCTTGATGATGGTGAAGCTGCGCGGCAGGCCTTTGTAATGGAGGTTCTCTTCAATGATCCGCATCGCTCCGCTAGTCATCACCTGCATAGTCAGGGCGTGGAAGCGCGGCATTCCCACCATGCCCAGTTCCAGATCGGACTTACCCAGAATGTCTTGCAGCGAACATCCCAACCAATCCAGATAGTCGCTGTTGGCGAAGACATAGCGGCCTTCGGTATCGGTCACGGCGATCAGGTTGCCGCTTTGCTCGATGAGTGACCAGGACACATGGCTCATGACATCCAGACGTTCGGTTGCTTGATGCCGGCGGGTGATGTCGCGGATGATGCCTTCAAAGGGGACGGTGGGGTCTTCCGGATTCAGGTGAACGATCTGCTCGACCCAGCGGTATTGGCCGCTGGCCGTGCGGATGGGAAACTCGAACGTCGTTTCAGGGATGTTCTCTTCAAGCTGATTGAGGTAAAAAATGTGAACCCGCGACTGCCAATCGGAGTGAACCATCTCGCACAGCGTCCGGCCCACGAATTCATCGCGTGACCAACCAAAGAGATGTTCGGCGGTCGCATCGATGTCGGTCACGACTCCATCACAGGCAGCGCGGAACCAGACATAGCCAGCCGACTCTAGTAGCCGCTGGTAATGAGGCTGTGGATGTTCCCGCAGGGGAACCCCCTGCGTCGAATTGGAGTGGTGCTGTTGTTTGCGGCCCACCTGAAAACACCTATTCCCATCACTCGACCGTCCGCGTACCAAGTCAATACGGACGGCGGATGAAAACGCTTCCAAGACATTATAACATTTCTGGACGTGTTACGGAATTAAGGTTTTCCACTCCCGTTTCACCATTTTAGGGAAGTCGTCGATGGGGGTGTATTGTCGCGGGTCAGGGATTTATAATGATATTTGGCATGGCTCAACCCAACTTCAGGAATCTCATCATGACTACTGACCCTAAAGCAGCGATTCTGGCTGATTCACGGATTGCCGCGATGCGCGTCAAGATCGCCCACTTCGGGGCGATGCTCTTCGAGCGCCGCCTGACGGATGCCGCCGGGGGTAACATCAGCGCCCGCGTGGGGGACTATGTGTTGATTACGCCGCGTTACAGCGGCAGCAAGTACCAGTGGGAGATCAAGCCGGAGCAGGTCCTCGTTGCCGACCTGGACATGAACATCCTGGACGGCGGCGGTGAAATCTCCCGTGAATCCAAAGTGCATTTCCGTCTCTACCGCGATTATGGCGAACATGGCTCCTCGGTCATCCACGCCCACGCGCGGAATATCCTGGTCTTCGCCGCCATGAACCGCCCAATGCCGCCCGTCCTGGAAGCCACTCAGAAATTCGGAACCGTGCCCGTCGTCGAATACGCCCCCGCCCACACGGGCGATCTGGCTGAGCATGTCTCCGGCGGCATCCGCCAGAACCTCGGCAGCATCAAGAAGCAGGCCGCTGGCGTGATCGCGCCCTGGCACGGCCTGTTCGTCATGGGCAAGGATTTGGACGCGGCATTCGATGCCGTCGAGCGCATGGATACGAACGCTTACTGCATCCTCATGGCGCAGATGTTCCGCCTGGGCGATATGCTGGATGGCGAACGTCAGGCCTTGACCGCGGCGATGGCGAAGTACAAAGAGTAGTGACCGCCCATGATCCTGACCGTCACGCCCAACACCACACTTGATCTGACCGTCATCATTCCGGGGTATACCCCCAACAAGACCATCCGCTCGCTGGAAGCCGTGTACAGCACCGGCGGCAAACCCACGGATGCCTCGCTGATCCTCGGCGAGATCGGCATCCCCAGCACGGCCATCGGACTGGCGGCGGGAGCGCCAGGCATGAAGGTCGAGGCGCTGCTGCGGGCGCGGAACGTCGAGGTCGAGTTCTTCCCGGCGTCCGGCGAAACCCGCATCAACGTCGTCATCGTCGCCAAAGACGACCACAGCCACACCACCATCACCACCTCGACGCTGGAAGTCGAAGCGGCGCACCTGGAGGCGCTCAACCGCCGCTACGAAGAACTGCTGCCGCAGGCGACCGTCGTGGTCATCGGGGGGGCGCTGCCACGCGGGATGCAGCCGAGCTATTATGCCGAGGCGATCACCCAGGCGCGAGCGCACCATGTGCCGGTCATTTTCGATGCCTCCGAGCCGAACCTGAGCGCGGGGCTGGCCGCCCGCCCGACTTACATCAAGCCCAACCAGGATGAACTCTCGGCGTTGGTCGGTCGCCCGATCACCACCCTGGACGACGCCTATCATGCCGGGCGTGAAGTCTACGAGCGCACGGGCGTTTGCCCGATCATCACGCTGGGGAGCGCCGGGGGGCTGGCGATCCTGCCCGACCGCGCCTACCGGGTTCCAGCGCTGAAGATCGAGGTTTCCAGCGCGGGCGGCGCGGGCGATGCGGTGCTGGCCGGGCTGGCCGCGGCCATCTTCCAGGGGCAGCCTATCGAAGAGGGGCTGCGGCTGGGGTTCGCGGCGGCGGCGGCCGTCTGCCTGCTGCCGGGGACAGCCGACTGCCGCCGAGAGGATGTCGAGCGGCTGCTGCCCCAGGTCGAACTGATTCCCTATCTGCCCGACGGGAATACCCGTTAGGTGGGCTTTAGGCGGTCTCTCTACAGTCTAAATCATTGTTCTTCGCAGAAGGTAAGGCTCATCCATGAAACTCCTATGTCTGGTTGATGGCAAAGTTGTTCCTCCTGACCGGTGGATCTGGAACTATCTTCCAGAAGAAGCACAAGGTGACACGGTCGATTTCATGAACGTTGATTCAGTTCGAGACAGGTTTCCAGGTTGGGGAAAACTGCTTGATTATTATCCTGTGTATCTGCTGCTCGCCTATAGAGCCATAGCTGAGAGTCGTGATCAACAATATGATGCGATTGTAGGGTGGGAGGCAAAACACGGCTTTACGGTAGCGATACTGCGGAGCATACTTCGGGTAAGAAGCCCTAAGTTGATCATTCTTGCCTTCTCCTACAAAGGTATTGTAACAAATTTCAACTGGTTCGGGCGCTGGGTAATGAAGAATGTAGATCGTGTTACGGTTGTTTCACCGGCGGAAGTGAGCTACTATGCCAAGCTATTGGACTTTCCTGCTGAAGGAATCACCCATGTTCCACTGGGCTGGTATGACAGATTTTCGGACATTGATGTTTCATCTCAGGAACTAGGAGATTTCATCTTTGCATCAGGACGGTCGTATCGTGACTACGCTACGCTATGTCAGGCCATCAAAGGCGTGAACTACCCACTGGTAGTGAATGCTCGCCAATTCAACATAAAGGGACTGGAGTGGCCCAGCAATGTCAAGATAAACCCCTATCTTCCAACCAACGAGTTCAATGCAATTATGATTAAAGCACGTTTCATGATTGTGCCCCTGCAAGATACATTACACGCTGCAGGGGAGGGACACATCATCCAGGCGATGTCGGCGGGAAAGGCACTCGTGGCGACACGCACGCCCAGTTCCGAATCCTATATCGAGGATGGCAAGACCGGCATCCTTGTCGAACCTTACAACGCGGAGGCGATGCGGAACGCGATCAATTACCTTCTGGCGCATCCAGAGGACGTTCGCAGTATGGGCGAAAGAGCGCGTAAACGCTTCGAGGAGCATTACACCTTCAAGGCTTTTGCCGAACGCAGCTACCGCACGCTCCAACATGCCGTCGCCCGCGGCAAAGCGTAACGGCTTGCGGGCCGCTTCCCCGTCACGCGGCATGGGTGGTTATTGATCGGGGAAGCCATTCTGCATATCGTAGGCTCCATCGGTTCATGACAAAATCATAATAGGCTGACCGAGCGCTGATCTCTTCGGCGCTCGTGTCGTTTTCGGAAGAGGGTGGTTTCATGGACAACCGCAGATTGCACTTTGCCTGGCTGATCGTCATCGTGACCTTTCTGGCGCTGGTGACATCCGCCGGAGTTCGCACGGTTCCCGGCATCATCATCAAGCCGCTGGAAGCCGAGTTCGGCTGGTCGCGGGCGAGCATTTCGCTGGCGGTGGCGGTGAGCCTATTCGCGTTCGGATTCGGCGCCCCGCTGGGGGGCAGCCTGATCGACCGCTTCGGCCCGCGCCGCCTGATGCTCGGCGGGCTGGTGCTGATTGCCCTGGGCTTGATCCCTCTGGTTGGCCTGACCGACCTCTGGCAGCTTCATCTGCTGTGGGGCATCGTCGTGGGCATCGGGACGGGGGCGGTCGCGGGGACGCTGGGCGCGACGGTGGCGCTGCGCTGGTTCAACCGGCATCGGGGGCTGGTGGTGGGGATTTTCGGGGCGGCCTCGGCTGCCGGGCAGTTGATTTTTGTGCCGATGCTGATCGGTGTCGCCAGTTCATCCGGTTGGCGGACGGTCATCCTGATATTGGCCGGGGCGGTGCTGGCCACCCTGATCCCGGCGCTGTTCCTGATGCGCGACCGCCCGCAGGATGTCGGGTTGGAGCCAGTCGGCGAGGCGACGAAGGCCACGGCCGCCGTGGATGCCCGCGTGACTACGCTGCGGGAGGCCCTCCGCACCCGCGATTTCTGGCTGCTGGCGGCGAGCTTTTTCATCTGCGGGTATACGACCAATGGGCTGATCGGGACGCACCTGCTGCCGCACACGCTGGAACACGGCTTCGTCGAGGCGGATATTGCCGGGGCGCTGGGCGTGATGGGTGTGATGAACATCTTCGGGACGCTGGCCTCCGGTTGGCTGAGCGAACGCTACGACAACCGCAAGCTGTTGGCGACCTACTACGGGTTCCGGGCGCTATCACTGGCCGCGCTGCCCTTCATCCTGGAGATGCAGGGGATGTTCATTTTCTCGATCATCTACGGGCTGGACTGGGTGGCGACCGTCCCACCGACGGTCAATCTGACCGCGCAGCGCTTCGGGCGGGGGTCGTTAGGGACGCTGTACGGGTGGATTTTCTGCTCGCACATGATCGGGGCGGGGATCGCCTCGTATGCGGGGGGCTTCTTCCGGGACATGTTGGGCGATTACCACCTGATCTTCATCTCGGCGGCGGTGCTGGGGATCGTGGCCTCCGGGCTGGCGATGGGGATCAGCCGTTCTCTGCGGGCGGTGGTGGTTCCGGTTGGGTCGTAGGGGGAGAACGGTTCATAGTTTATGGTTGATAGTTAATAGATTTAATACAGATCGATGAGCAGCGTTGCAAGTGTTGAAAATGTCTAGCTACCGGACACTGAACAAATGATCGAGAGAGGAGGGGTTGAGAAAAGCAGGTGGAAGGCGCTAAGGTTAAGTT
>JAEUQZ010000970.1 GCA_016788965.1 Anaerolineae bacterium
TGAATGCGCATTGCGCATAATCTAACACAGTAATGCGCTATGTGCATACCATGGCCCGAGAATGAGAGAGGTGGCTCACCGGGTGCCGATGGGGTCCGAGTGGAGGCGGCGGTATGGTCGAAGGTGGCGGCGATGACCCTACAAGTACTTCTTGAAACTCCCCGCCGCAATATCCATCGCCACCCCGAGCAGCACCGCGCTGGGCAGCAGGATCAGCAGCGGGTTCACGCTGACCGGCAGTGCCAGGTAAGTCACCCACGGCACCACGGCCAGCGGCATCAGGCTGGCCCTGGCGCGGTGATAGATGAACCCCGATTCGCGTCCCGCGCCGAAGCGGCGGATGTCCCGGCGCACCAGGCCGTCCACCAGCCCGACGAAGGCGGCCATCAGGAACAGGGGCAAGGTCAGGGTCAGCACCAGCAGCCGCACGAGGAAAACCAGTACGGTGTAGGCCGACGCGATCAGGTAGCTCTCGACATGCACGTAGACCTGGCCCAGGTAGTAGCGGAAGTCATGAGCCTGGTTGTGCGCACCGGCGCGGGAGTGCGCCGCGGCATC
>JAEUQZ010000971.1 GCA_016788965.1 Anaerolineae bacterium
CGCGAACACCGGCCTCGCAACGATGTGCATCGGCATGGGACAAGGGATCGCGACGATCTTTGAACGCGCATAATGCAGGCCGTTTAAGCTGTGGTGCGTCGCTGGCACAAGTTGACGAAGGAAATGGAACCACAGAGCCACAGAGGACGCAGAGAAACCGCAGAGGCAAATGCGATTTAGAATTTGAGAAAAAAATCGCACGCGCCGGAGTCACGTTTGTTTTCTCGCCTCTCGGTCCTCTTCTCTGTGTCCTCTGTGCCTCTGTGGTTAACATGTCTTTGTATCGCGTCCAAGCCGTCGAATGCGACCTGTCACGTTAGTTAACTTTGACCTTGCGGCGCAGCACTTTGTCGCCGTGCGTGATGTACAGGTACTCGTGCTGCGGACCCGCCATGACGCAACTGGTGAGCGGCTGTGATTCGTGCAGCTTCGGCAACACGCCGCATTGCCGGCCTGTGGGGTCGAAGACTTGCACGCCGAGCGCCGACGTCACGTAGTAGCGGCCGAGCTTGTCGACCGCCATCCCATCGCCGCGTGAGGCCGTGACATACGGCG
>JAEUQZ010000972.1 GCA_016788965.1 Anaerolineae bacterium
GGACATGAAAAAGCATGGTTTTGACCTGGAAGCCAGTCACCTGCGCCATTTCCTGCGCCTGTCCCGTTTGACCTTAGCGGTGTGTTTGCTCCATCTTTGGCTGGTTGCCCTCGCTGAACACGTAGTCGTTCACCGCCTCGTTCGTGAAGTCACTCGGCCCGACCGTACTGATCTCAGCCTCTTTCGCATCGGCTGGGACTTCCTTGAACGTCGATTAGCCTTGGCTGATCCCATCCCTGACGTTTCTGTTCCGAACTTTTGTTTGGTGTCCGGTGGCTAGTTGGGTCTACGGGTGTCTTAATATCTGCCAGGTTCCCTCAATAACGAGGTGTGCGTAGAATTCTGCCATTTGATCTACGCCGTAAGGCTGACGATTGAGCAACCACCAGTCCATAAGTCCAAGCACTGACGATACGATGTGCTGTGCAGCTATTTCCGTTGGAATGTGCATTGTTCGGATTTCATCGGCACGATCAGTGAGATGCCCAAGCACGATGATGGCAACCCGCTCGCGCAGTTTGCGTGCGAACGGCGCACTGTCCAATATATTTCTGT
>JAEUQZ010000973.1 GCA_016788965.1 Anaerolineae bacterium
GCCCCGGCGAGGTCGGTTTGGGCAAAGGGCACCGCATCCTACCGGTCACACTGCTGTGGTGCATCATTCCCCTGCTGGCTCTGATATTTTTCGTCACTTCCGGTCAAACGACATTTGAGCGGGTGGCGAACGTATTTGTCTCCAACTTCATGCAGAACGGCTTCTTCGAGGAATTCCTGTTCCGGGGGGCATTACAATCACGCCTGCGTCGCCTGGTCTCTCCTTTCTGGGCAGTGGTTATAAGTGCTCTTATATTCGGCGTCTGGCATCTGGGGCTGGGTTTTAGCTCCACAGGCGGGAATTTTCTGACAGCATTGGCCTCCACTCTGGCTTATCAGGCTTTCCTGGGTCTGGCATTCGGGGTGATATTTGAGCGTACCCGCAATCTGGTCGCCGGTTCAGCCGTGCATGTTGTTCTGAATACCTTTGGTCAGGTGATCAACGCATAGAGCAGTATTTGCACCCGCGTTAAAGCCCGCGCTTGACATGCTGGTTGAAAAAGGCGACCGAAATCACCAGCGCATCATCGCGGTTGGTGGCGATATTGTGGTCGT
>JAEUQZ010000974.1 GCA_016788965.1 Anaerolineae bacterium
CCTTCGTGCTGCTCGGCAAGTACATGGAGGAGATCATCAAGAAGCACTCCTCGGCGGCGGTGCGCAAGCTGCTCGACCTGAAGCCCGCGACCGCGCACGTGATGCGCGGCGGCGAGGAGGCCGAGGTCCCGGTCGAGCAGGTGATGGTGGGTGAGACGGTCGTCGTGCGGCCGGGCGAGCGCATTGCCACCGACGGCCTGGTCCTCGACGGCTCGTCGTCGGTGGACGAGTCGATGCTGACGGGCGAGTCGATGCCGGTCGAGAAGCAGGCGGGCTCGCCGGTGATCGGCGGCACGCTGAACCGCACGGGCAGCTTCCGTTTTCAGGCCACGCGCATCGGCGCCGAGACGGCGCTCGCGCAGATCGTCAAGATGGTCGAAGACGCGCAGACCAGCAGCGCGCCGATCCAGCGCATCGCCGACCAGGTGACGCGCTACTTCGTGCCAGCGGTGGTGTGCACGGCGATCCTCGCCTTCGCGCTCTGGTGGCTTGCCGGCAACTTCCCGCAGGGCCTGCTGGCGTTCATCGCCGTCCTGATCATCGCCTGTCCCT
>JAEUQZ010000975.1 GCA_016788965.1 Anaerolineae bacterium
AACGGGCGTGCCCCAGCGTTACGGTGGAAGCATAGTCCGGATCACGCAGTTCGGGATAATAGCGACGGAGGATTTCCACTGTCCCTTGTACTTTGAAAACCACACTGTGGGATGAGAACGAAGGGAAGTGAACCCCAAGGTCTTTTTCCAACTTGGTTTGAAGGCGGAAAAGGGTACGGTCGAGTTGTTCAGTCGGAATGGAACCGTTCATGCCGGCAATTTGCCAGAAGGCGGGTTCGTTCTTCTGGGCATTCGGGCCGAGCATGTAACTGTTGACGATGCCGGGTTCTTCGAGAATAACATCAAGACCAGCAGCAGACATTTGCTGACTAATTTGTTCAATGAGGTTATGGGTACGACCACGCGCAGAAGCAGGGATCATGATGTGGGCGACCCAGAAGTTACGGTTCGCAACAATGGAGGTGCGCAAACCAGCACGTGCTAAACGCTTCATCCATAACTGTCTGGGAATGTCCGTGAGGATTCCGACACCATCACCTTCACCATCCACAATACCGGTACGATGCCCCATACGGGTGAGGGCTTCGAT
>JAEUQZ010000976.1 GCA_016788965.1 Anaerolineae bacterium
GTTGCGCACGGTTGCCGGGTGCACGCCCAGCAGCGCCGCTGCCTCTCTCAGGCTCACCCATTCTGTGTCATGTGATCCCTGCATGGCTTCCGCGCGCCCCTTGGTGCTGCGTCCGGTATATAACCCAATCGGTCGCGCATTAGCGCGCCCGTCCTCATCCCTAAATCCCCTCTCCATTGCATCGAGAGGGGACTTTCCTGACCCGTTTTGCGCCCCTTCTCCACGCAGTGGAGAGGGGGTTGGGGGTGAGGATGCTGCAATCTGTGACTCACTGATTATAGTCTCTGCCGGCAAGTTTTACTTGCGAGCGTTTGCCCGGCGCAGGATGGGCACAGGACGGATGATCCTCAGTGAATCACGATTCTGACCCGGCATGCTTGATTCGCGAGCGCCGCCGAGGGCTAAAGCCATGTCTCGCATCTTTTCAACGGACGAGCCGCCGGCTCGCCCCTACGGCACGTCCGTTGTAGGGGAGACCCGCCGGGTCTCCCGTTCGTGGATTGCTTTCGAGACTTCACTTAAGCAAAGACCAGCGCACTAAAGGCGCTCC
>JAEUQZ010000977.1 GCA_016788965.1 Anaerolineae bacterium
CGCCTGCTGACTTCAGCAAGAGTGACATTTTGTTCACCCTGACGACCGCGTTTTGTGGTAGAGTAGGGGTAGGGAGGGATGAGATTCTGGTGTTGTGTCAGTCGGTGGCGTTTCCAACCATGACGGCACTGACGCCATTGCCGCCAACTCCGCCACAAAATCGTCGCATGTAAGCATACTGCACGCGCTCCAATTGGCAGATCCCACCCTGCGGTTCTCCATCGCTTCACCATCCCCAAGCTAAACCGAATTGCCCGTCTCTCACTTTACCAGTACAATGAATGGCCGTATACCAAACGGAAAATGAGCGAAGTTTTGCTTTCATGTTAGCACGCACTTATCGCGTCACCGACCGCCTCGGCCTGGTCATCCTCAAGCTCAGCCAGGTACTCGTGGCTGCTGTTCTCCAGGGTTTGCACATTCTCGTCGGCGCGGGGCGAGGCGGCCTGACCGGGATCATTGGCCTGCTTTGGGGGCTGATCGCGGGCATTCTCGGCCTGATCTTCCGTGTCGTGAGGTTGTTCGCGCTGGTCATCTACCGCTTGCTGAT
>JAEUQZ010000978.1 GCA_016788965.1 Anaerolineae bacterium
AGCCCCAGCTTGGCCTTGCGCCAATCATTGATGCGCCCCTTGGTGAACGTCCATGTCATCCACTCCACGAACGAATAGGTGAAGCGGTTGTAAGCCGTGCCCAGATTCCATGTCGGCGTTCCCACCGCAGGCATCTCGTCCATCGCGTGCAGGAACGGCTGGAGCATGGTGGCGATCCCCGGTATGCCCAGCTTCTCCAGCACATGCGGCGCGGTGAAGATGGCCGCCGGTGCATAAATCAGCGCGTCCGCCCCTTCCGCCAGCCGCAGCGTCTCGTCCATCATCATCTGCAAAAAGATCCATTTGGCTTGGCGGGCGCTGCCACTTTTGCCCTGCTGCGTGCTCTGGATGACCTCTTGAATATCCGTCGTCATCGGCAGGCACTTCAACCCGTATTCCTCGATGAAGCCCTGAAAGTTGGCAGCCGCCGCCAGCGCCACATCATATCCCGCCGCTTGCAGCCCCAACCCCAGCGCCACATAAGGCTGCACATCCCCGCGTGAACCAAATGCCAGTAATCGTATATGCACAGCCGACCCCCTTCATCTC
>JAEUQZ010000979.1 GCA_016788965.1 Anaerolineae bacterium
GACGCCGCCCTTGTTCTTCAACGCCTGCGTGTCGATGAACACTTCATAGCCGTAATCCTGCTTCAGCGCTGTCGCCAGAAAGTTCCCTTCCTGTTTGCTGAGGGGGATGTTGCGGTAGCTGATGAACACCTTGATATTTTTGGGGCTGGGGCGGCTCGGCATCGCTTGTGTCCTGCTGGGTAGCTGAATCCTCGGATAAGCACTCTGTCATTGTACACAGGTCTTCGGAGCAGGGGAAATGCCGGCGCGCTTGGATACGTGGCGGGCTGTGTTGGCGCGGATTACAATACGGTCATAACCGCATCATACGGGAGATCAACCGATGAAGATCATTCGGGTGTACGAATACGGCGAGCCGGAAGTCATGAAGCTGGAACACATGGGGCCGCCCGAACCCCTCGCCGGTCAGGTACGGCTGCGCGTGGAAGCCATCGGCGTCAACTTCATCGACATCTACCAGCGTTCCGGCCAATACCGCCCCGAACTCCCCTTCACGCCGGGGCAGGAAGCCGCCGGGGTTGTCGATATGCTGGGCGAAGGCGTCAGCAG
>JAEUQZ010000097.1 GCA_016788965.1 Anaerolineae bacterium
GCAATCCCGTCGAATAAGGATGGACAGGACGCTGGAAGAGGTCATGCACGGCAAGCGTCGTCATCACCTCGCCAGCGTACAGAATCGTTACCCGGTCACACATCTGCGCGATGACGCCCAGATTGTGGGAGATGTAAAGCGCCGATGCGTTTTCCTCACGGATCAGATCGCGGAACAAATCCAGGATCGCGGCTTCGGTTGTCACGTCCAGCGCGGTCGTCGGTTCATCCAGGATCAGAAGCCGCGGGCGGGTACTGAGCGCCATCGCAATCGTCACCCGCTGCTGCATCCCTCCGCTCAACTGGTGTGGGTATTTTTGAGCCACTGTCTCCGGGTTGTCGATCCGTACTCGCCCTAACATCTCCACGGTGCGCTGCCAGGCTGACCTTCGAGAAAGCCGCAAATGCGTCCTCAGCCCTTCGGCGATCTGCTCCCCCACCTTGTACGAAGGGTTGAGTGATGCCAAAGGGTCTTGGGGAACCAGCGCAACCAATCCGCCCCAGACCTGCTGCATGGCGTCGCGCGGCTTTGACAGCAGGCTCTCGCCACCCAGCCGCACCTCTCCAGATGAAACCCGCGCGTTATCCATCAGAAATCCCATCATCGCCAGCGCCAGCGTCGACTTGCCGCTGCCACTTTCACCAACCAGCCCATGGATCTCGCCAGAGGCAACTGAAAGAACTACATCACGCAGCACGTTCACCCAATCGGCGTTGAGGCGATAGTCAAGCGAAAGATTGTCTACCTCGACTGCATGTGTCTGTTTCATTGCGCCTCAGTCATCATCGATTTATGAATTTTCCGTAAAGTCTTAAGGAATCTAGATTGACAAACGCAATGGTCTGCCATTAGTCTAAGAATAGACAGTCAATAATGACTGCCTTCATTGTCTGGATCATCTCAATTGGAGGAACTCATCATGCTGTACATGCCCCGTGAAGAAGGTCAGGGTCTCGTCGAATACGCGCTGATCCTCGTCCTCGTCGCAGTGGTCGTCATCGTCATCCTGGCGCTGCTCGGCCCGGCCATCGGCAACATCTTCTCGAACCTGATCCGCTCACTCTAATACTCATCTGATCTGCCTGGTGATCAGGTAGACAAGGTGAGCAAAGGAGGAACACGCGATGATCTATTCACCCCGCGAGCAAGGTCAGGGGTTGGTTGAGTATGCGCTGATCCTGGTTCTCGTCGCCGTCGTGGTGATCGTGATCCTGGCGCTGCTCGGCCCAGCCATCGGCAATATGTTCTCAAATCTGGTGCGGGCTATCTAGAGCCTACACACTGCCTGTCACGAGGGCGGCTTCACACAGCCGCCCTTTCCATTTGCGATCAAAGAGACCCCTCGTATCGGAAGACCCGCCGCAGACCATCGGCCAGCAGATTCACACCGATCACGAGCAAACCAATCGCTCCCACCGGGAACCAGAGCGCCCACGGCGTTCGGGCATACCCCTCGCGCGCCTCATTCACCAGCCGTCCCCAATCAGGTGAGGGTGGCTGCACCCCTAATCCCAAGAAACCTAATGAGGCAGTCAGGAAGATCGCATAGGAGAAGCGCAAGGCTGCCTCGACAGCCAGCGCAGGCAGCACACCGGGTAGAATCTCCCGAAACAGAATGTAGCCAGTTGTTTCGCCGCGCAGTCGCGCGGCCTCGATGTAGCCGCTGCTGCGAATGTTCAGGGTTGCGCTGCGGATCACCCGGCCAACAATCGGCACATACAGTACCGTAATGACCACAATGATCCCAATCGATGATGGGCCAATCGTTCCCAGCATGACCAGAGCGAGGAGCATCGCAGGGATCGCCAACAAGCTGTCCAGGACGCGCGAAATCAACTCATCGATCCAGCCACCGAAGTAGCCCAGGAACAGACCAAGTGCGGTTCCGAACAGGACGGCCAAGACCGTCGCTGTGCCCGGAATGGCGATCATCTCACGCGCACCCCACAAGATGCGGCTGAATACGTCACGCCCTAAGCGATCTGTGCCAAAGAGAAAATCCGGCGACGGAGGCTGCCGAGCCGCTCCGCGAATGATCGCATCATACTCGTAAGGAGCCAACACAGGCCCGAATAAGGCCAATAGCAGAAAAGCGAATACCACAACTAATCCGACCAGAGACAAAGGACGCGCGGCGATCTGCATGAGCATATTGCTCGCGCGATGCCAGAACGTGCGTTGTCTTGCTGGTATGCTATGCCCCGTCATCGAAGGAACCCTGGGGCAGTTTGCCTAACTGCCCCATCGCAACATTCACCCACTAACCGACGACAGAAACCGAGCGCAAGTCCGTGAGGCCTGGGAAAGGAGCCATGTCCAATCCCTCCACATTACGCCTGACTGCGCCAAAGACGGGAGCAAACCACGGGATGATGATGGGGCCGCGCTCGTTGAATATGGCCGCAATCTGATGATAGACCGCAACCCGTGCTTCGGTGTCGGTCGTGACTGAGGCCTGCTGGATCAACGCATCGAGTTCAGGATCAGACCAATGGGTTTCATTGTAGATGCCGCTGCTCGCGTAAGCCTGAGCCAGATAACCTTGTGGAACGGGTCGATCTCCCCATCCGGTGATGCCGAGTTCAGCCTTCAGCCAGTTGTCTGGGTTGTCGTCACTGTAGTAGAAACCTTCTTCGTTGACCTGGATTTCGACCTTGATGCAGGCCGGTTCCCATTGTTCGCGTAAAACGGTTGCCAGTTGGTCATAGCCCAGGACATTGATGGTCTGTAGGGTCATCTGAAGCCCATCTGGATAGCCCGCTTCGGCGAGGAGTTCGCAAGCCTTCGCCGGATCATAGTCTGGATTCTGGATCGAGGAGTCGAAGAATACACCAAAGCTCGGCCCAATCGGATCGTTGTTGCCGATGACCCCACGTCCTTCCAGCACCAGATCGTTTAGCTGTTCCCGGTCGGTCGCGTACTTGAAAGCCTGCCGCACGCGCACATCCTGGCCGGGGCCAACATCCGTCCGCAGCCGAATGACGGGGTGCTGGTTGGTGGCCTTCTGCAGCATGGTGACGGTCGTCTCACCTTCCAGCGTGCTGAACAGATCGGGGCTGATCTTGAAGATGAAATCAACCTCACCACTGCGTATGGCATTGACCTGTGTAACCGGGTCATTGATGAATACGAACTCCACGCTGTCCAGGAGAGGCTGGCCGACCTTCCAATAGTTGGGATTACGGGTCAGAACTGCACGCTCGCCTTCACGATATTCGGACAGCATGAACGGCCCTGTACCGTTGAAATTAGCGAAAGCTGCGCTGCCTTCGGTCAGCTCGTTGGGCGCAGATGTGCCATCCTTGAGGATTAGAGCAAAGCGGTCAGCCACACCATACAGAAAGTCGGCATTTGGCGCGGGGATTGTGAAGACTACTGTTGAGGCATCCGGCGCGCTCACTTCAAACTCACCGAGAAGATTCAAAGCTGGCGACTGAATCTCCTTCAGTCGATTGAATGTGAAGACCACATCCGCCGAAGAGAACGATGAACCATCGTGAAAAGTCACTGCGTCGCGCAGCGTAAAGGTATAGGTCAAGCCATCCTCGCTGATCGTCCAGGCTGTCGCCAAATTGGGCGCAAGGCTTTTGTCTGGTAGGACTTCAATCAAGTAGTCATAGATGCTGCGGTTAAACAGCACTTCGGAGTCGTTCGATCCTAATGCTGGATCGAGAACCTGCGGGGCAACCACGCCTACCCGGAGTGTTCCTCCCTGAGCCTGCACACTCCAGAAGGCGCTCAACAGAAGTAGAGTTAGCATCAGCGCGACAATAAGACGCCAGATCCGGTGATTCGTCCGGTGCATGTCTTCACTCCTCTGCGTATTCAATTCAATAGCGGAACTTCCCCAGCAAGATGGGGCTTGGAAATAGACTCGGACGGGGCGAATGCGTTACGCCGGATTGCATAACGCTCAGGTCAAACCGAAATTATGATCTATTTCAGGCATATACGCCAATCATCTGTGAAGCGGCAAATAGAAGTCATGCTATTGACTTGCATCTCACGACTGTTCTACGGCCTGAAGTTCTAACAGCACCGCATCAGCCTGCACGGAAGTCCCTACGCGGCAGTTCACTGTTTTGACGATGCCTGCATAGGGGGCTTTGATGCGATGTTCCATCTTCATCGCTTCCAGGATGACCAAGACTTGACCAGCTTCAACGCTGCTTCCAGCTTCCACATTCACAGCGCGAACCTGCCCCGGCATCGGTGCATGGAGCGACCCCTCAGCAGCCTTCGACTTACCTGCTTCAGGGAGGAGGGTGACCCATTGAAGTTCATAGCTGCTACCCCCAACATGAACCCACCAGATCGAGTCAGCGCCTTCAGCGACAGCGACAGGCTGTCGATATCCATCCAAGACTAGAGCAAGAGCAGAATCACGTTCAGAGACGAGTTGGCAAATTCCCTGTGTTTCGCCGACCTGATACTGGAATGTGTCGTTTTCGCGCGGAGTCAGCAGCACGTCGAAGGACTTATCCCCTCGCCTGAAGGTATGTCGTATTGGGCGAAAGGCGCTGTTTCGCCAATACCCAGTGTTGGGTCGTACAGTGTCGGATAGGGACACCGATTTCGCGGTTGCGACTGCCACCAACGCGGCCAGCGGGACATCGGTCTCATCAATCAACAACTCTGGATGTTCCGAGATAAAGGCGGTAGTGAAGTTTCCGGCCAGGTGATTGGGATGAGTCAAGACGCGGCGCAGAAAAGCGATATTGTTGCGAAGGCCCAAAAGCTGCAATCGACTCAAAGCGTAATCCAGACGGCGGATCGCACCCTCGCGGTGTTCACCATAAGCGATGATTTTGGCGAGCATCGGATCGTAATGCACGCTGACCGTATCCTGCGCTCGGACACCCGAATCAACCCGTACATCGTCTGGCTCGCGCCAGTGGAGGATTTCTCCAATGGCGGGCAAGAACTCGTTCGTCGGGTCTTCAGCATAGATTCGCACTTCGATGGCATGACCCGCCGGATAGACATCCATGTCGGGCAGCGGGAATCCTTCAGCGACCATGATCTGCCAGCGCACCAGATCGAATCCGGTTGTTTCTTCCGTGATGGGATGCTCGACCTGAAGACGGGTGTTCATTTCCATAAAGTAGAAGTTCAGCGCGTCATCGACCAGAAACTCGACCGTTCCGGCACTGTAATAGCCTAACTGCACGCCAATACTCACGGCAGCATCGAACATCGCTGAGCGCAGATGGGGGGTCATCACTGTGGAAGGTGTCTCTTCGATAATCTTTTGATGACGCCGCTGGATGGTGCATTCGCGCTCCCCCAACGCAATCACGTTGCCCAGCTTATCCCCGAAAATCTGGACTTCGATATGGCGTGGGTTCTGCACAACCCTTTCCAGGATCAAGGTTCCATTACCGAAAGCCTGGAGAGCCTCACGTCGCGCGGCATCGAGTGCCTCGGCCAAATCACCGGGACGATCTACCTGCCGCATCCCCTTACCTCCGCCGCCAGCCGAGGCTTTGACCATGATCGGAAATCCGATCTGCTGGGCTGCGGTGATCAGATGTTCATTGGATTGATCTTCTCCCACATAGCCAGGCACAGTCGGAATGCCCTTGAGCATCAGTTTGGCGCCACGCTTGCTGCCCATCGCTTCGATGGCACTGGGGGGCGGGCCAATGAAGTTCAAGCCTGCGTCAATACAGGCCTGCGCGAAAACGGCATTCTCAGCCAGAAAACCATAGCCTGGATGGACTGCTTCGGCTCCAGTCCTGTGCGCGGCAGCGATGAGTTTCTCGATACTGAGGTAACTTTCTTTCGCGGGGTTGGCTCCCAGATGTACAGCTTCATCGGCCATCTGGACATGCAGCGCATCAGCATCGGCATCGGAATACACGGCGACCGTCGCAATACCCATCTCACGGCACGTCCGAATGATGCGGCAGGCGATTTCCCCTCGGTTGGCAATCAGTATTCTTCGGATCATGTGGGTTCTCTATGTTCTACTTCGTGAGGGCATTCTGCGGTTCAATAATCACCTAGCTCATTCCGCCCAACGCGGCGGGCGCTTCATGGCAAAGGCCAACATACCTTCCTGTCCTTCATCACTCCGGCGCAGTTCGCTCAGCAACCGCGCTCGATAATCGACGGTATCGTCCAGGGGCGCGTCCTTAACCGCAAAGATCAGCCGTTTGCAGGCGGCCAGAGCATTTGGGCTGCACTGTCGAATCTCATTCAGTATCTCAGCGAGGCGGGCATCCAGCGCGGTTGACTCAACCGCTTCGCTCACGATTCCCATCGATTGGGCGACATCCCCCGTGAAGCGGCGTCCCGTAAGCATCAGTTCACGGGCGCGGGTCAATCCGATGCGCTGAATGACATAGGGAGAGATCAGAGCAGGAACCAGTCCCAGGCGCACTTCGGGCAGTCCCATCTTGGCTTCTCGATCCGCGATAGCAATATCACTCACACAGACTATCCCGAAGCCTCCGCCGAGGGCTGCGCCATCGACACGGGCAATGACAACCTGCGGCGCTTCATTGATGCAGCGCAGCATGGTATCTAACGGAGCGGCAAAGTTATCTGGTTCATTGCTCTGGAAAGCCGCGGCCATCTCTTTGATGTCACCGCCCGCGCAGAACGTCCCGCCCGCACCGCTCAAGACGACCGCTCGCACCGCCCGATTGTCGCGCAGCTCGTCGAACACGGCAATCAGATCAAGAACCATCTGATTGTTCATGGCGTTCTTGACTTCGGGGCGATTGAGCGTCACATAGGCGATAAAGGATTCGTAGCGTACATCCAGGGTATTGTAAACCGTCATCTTCAATCCTCAGTTCTCGCCGAGAATGAAATCGGCAATGCGGGCTGCAATCACCTTTGACGCCGCATCGCTGTAGTGAAAATCATCGATCAAGATCAATTGTTGATCTGGCAGTCCTTGTTCAAAGAGGCCGCTGAGGTCAACAACATTCGGCAATTCTTGGGCGATTATGGCATCACGGAAGACGGGGAAATTAACGGTGTCCGTCAGATAAGGCTGCAAGAAGAACAAGGTCTGGACACCCATCGCTTCGCCGATGGAACGCGCCATCGTCACATTGGCCGTGTAGTTCGTCACAGCCGCCATCTGCTGGGCACTGCGATCTCCGGCGTATATGCCCTGCATCGCGTAAACTGGAACGGTGGTATCCGACTGAACGGGCAGGTCAAAGCCCATCTGATGCGCTAATCGAAGGATTGGAAAGGAGTCATTGATCTGCACCCACGACCCTTGAGCCGGATGGGTAATCTCAGTGGTGTGCTGTTCCCAGACTGCCGCGAGGGGATCCACCAATGCGGTCTGGGTAAACTGGTTCACAGTGAACCAGACATCGTTGACCCCATCGAAGAAGAAAGCTGCATCGGGTTGGCTCAGGCGCAGGTTGGCTGCGAACAACGCCAGTTCCTGCGAAGAGTTGTAGATCGGCACAGCCAAGTTCCTGACGATCACCTGACGATCCGGGAGGCGATTCTGGAGTTCCTGCTGCAAGAAGACGGGGATAGTGTAGACATCACCCAATCCCCACCCAAACAGAGTCGATCCACCGAATGCCCAGACGACGTAAGGCGGCTTACCAGCCTGTTCAGATGCAGGTGGCAAACCCACCCTGTTCCCGTCCTGATCGATGTTGAGGTAAACCCCAGTGAACGGGCGCATGGTCAGACCCGTCCAGGAATGTACCTGCCAGTGTCCTGCACGGGACATGGCATCGTACTCGGCCAGCGTCGCGGCCACTTCGTCTCCATCCGCGAAGTAGTAGGCATCACGGTTGAAACGGTCGGAATAAACTACATTGACTCCGACCGGGACAATCCGACCTTCATTAAGCTGTTCACGCGCTTCCAGCGTGTCCTGTTGAGGCAGCAGCAAACCTAATCCTATGGTTCCAGCAGCCACGCAGAGCATGGAATTCAAGATGACCACAGCAATCATCTGGTACGCTCGTCCGATGCGATGCCACCAGGAAGATCGTCGATTCGGATCAACAATCACACTCACTGCCTTCTTGCTCGCCTCTATTCCCAGGGCATATAGAGGAGCGCGCCAGCCAGGGATTTCCCCAACGAGTCAATTCGCAGTGAGCGAGTGGCTCCGCCGTCGAGAGCCTGGTGGCAGACGAAGTTGAGCGCCTGGATGTTGTCCAGGTCGTAGCGGGCGATTTCTCCCTTCACCAGGTCGCCGAGGTGGGCTTTCACTCGTTCAGCGGTGAGTTTGGCTTTGATCTCCTGGTAGGCTTCCGGCGTGCGGGCGATCACACTGAGATTGGCGATGTTGCCTTTGTCGCCAGAGCGTCCATAGGCCAGATCGTAAAGTCTTCTGGTCATGCCGTTAGACCTCCAGGTAGTCCACTACAGGCTCAATCAACTCGCGCCTGACGAGGGTCGGCCAGAGACCAATCACGTAGCGCGGTTCGCCGCTCACGCTGGTTCCGCTGACGCTCATCCCAGCAGGGCCACTCAGACCGGTGGTCATGATCTGACGAACAACGGTCTTCAGGACTTCCTGATCGGGCGACGTAAAGACCACGCGGACAATCACTTCCAGGGGATCATCGGGCAAAGTAGCGATTGAACCGTACAGGCTGTTCATGCCTGGGTAGCTGTATTCGATCCGGTCAATCGAGGGAAAACGCTTGAAGAATTCGTTGAGCATGATCTTCATTTGCTCAACTTTGCGCCAGGCTTCCGGCCAACCGATATTGAAGATCAGTTCACGGCTGAAGCCTTCCAAGCGACCGAGATTGAGCTTGAGCGTTTCGGTGCGGGGATGGCCGGTTACGCGGCTTACCCGCACCTGATCCGATCCGAGCAGTTCAAGCTGAAGAGTGGTCATGTCAGCGACGACATCCGGGGTGATGTAGCGGGCAGGATTGTGGATTTCGTAGAGAAGTTGTTCCTTGACAGTTTCAAGGGTCACATGACCGGCAGTATCAGGGGTCTTGGTCAGGACGAAGGTTCCGTCGGATTCGACATGGGCTATGGGGTAGCCGAGGTAAGGAAGACCTGCGGGATCGACTGAATCGATCAGGGCGAGGCTGTTTCCGCCGACCACCTGACCGGTACACTCGAGGAGATGTCCGCAAATAATCCCGCTGGCGAGGCGATCCCAGTCCGTCCACGGCCAGTCGTAGTGAGCAACCATCGCCGCAAGATACAAGCAGGGGTCAGCCACACGTCCCGTAATGACGATATCGGCTCCAGCGCGAAGGGCTTCAGCAATCGACTGCGCGCCGAGGTAGACATTGGCGGTGATGAAGTTCTGGTTAGCTGCCTCGGCCATCTTCTCGCCGGTTTCGAGGTTTGCCAGAGTCTCTCCAGCAGATTGAAGTTCACCCAGGCGGGCAAGAACATCATCTCCTGTGACCGTGGCGATCTTCAGCCCGGTCAGCCCGAGTCTGGCGGCAGTTTCTTTGACCATCTCAGCCGCACCATGGGGATTCAAGCCGCCACCGTTGGTGACCAGGGGAATCTTGTGCCGGAAAGCTTCTGGGAGGATTTTCTCGGCGATGATCTTGACATCGAAAGTGTAGCCCCGTTTGGGGTTCGCCAGCTTATCTTTTTGAAGGATCGCCAGCGTGAGTTCGGAAAGCGCCTCAAAACACACAATGTCCACGAGGCCGCCCGTAATCATGGGGAGCGCCCGCGTGACATCATCTCCGTAGAAACCCTGTGCCGACCCTATTCGATAGGTCATCAAGTGATCCTTTTCAGCAAAGAAACCACGCAGACTAATTCTCGCGCTTGCGGCTGGGCATCATGCCTTCGAGCTTGGCGATGATGCCCATCATCACTTCATCTGCGCCACCCCCAATGGAAAGCAACCGGGCATCACGGTAGTAGCGGCTGACGCGGGTCTCGGTCATGTAACCCATGCCGCCGTAAAACTGCATACAGGTATCACCGACTTCCCGCGCCAAGCGGCCCGCCTTGAGCTTGCACATCGAAGCGATGCGAGTGACTTCTTCAGGGTTGATCTGGGCCTGCATCATGGCCGCGCAATGGTAGTTCAACTGGCGAAGGGCTTCAATTTCGGTCAGGAGTTCGACGAGCTTGAACTGAATCCACTGGTTGTGGATCAAGGGCTGGCCGAAGGTCTCCCGCTCGGAGCAATACTTCATGGTCTCGCGCACCATCATTTCCATACCGGTTGTGGCCGAGAGCGACCCGACGAGGCGTTCGACCTGGAACTGCTCCATCTGCATGTAGAAGCCCATGCCTTCCGCGCCGATGCGATAGCTCTGGGGAACACGGACATTCTCAAAAGACAGCACGGCGGTGTCGCTGGACCAGTTGCCGAGTTTGTCGAGCTTGCGGCTGACGCTGAAGCCAGGGGTCGAGGTCGGAACCATGATGAGGGACATGCCGCGATAGCTGCGTCCGGGAGTTGTCCGAGCCAGGAGGCATACCCAATCGGCCTGAGTGCCGTTGGTGATATACATTTTGGAACCGTTGATGATGTAGTCATCGCCATCCGGTTCAGCACGGGTGATAATCCCAGCAACATCGCTGCCTGCACCAGGTTCGGTGACAGCGATACAGCCGACCATTTCGCCTTTGATGGCTGGGATGAGGAACTTCTGCTTGAGTTCATCACTGCCGTACCTTGCCAGGGCTGGGGTACACATGTCGGTGTGAACCATGATGCCCATGGGGACACCGGCTGCATGGCAGCGGCCGAGTTCTTCGGCCAGAACGACAGTGAACCAGATATCGGCGTTGGCTCCACCGACATCCTCAGAGTAGTTCAGTCCCAGGAAGCCTAACTCGCCCATCTTCCTGAGAACATCATGGGCGGGCCATGCTCCCTGCTCTTCCCACTCATCGATATGGGGGTTGAGTTCTTTCACGACGAAGTTCCGCACGCTCTTGCGGAACATCTCGTGTTCTTCGGTAAATGGGAAGGCCATAAATCCAGAAACCGGGGCGTGTGTTCCTAAAACCATCGTTCACCTCACCTATCCATGACCTATCGTGCAGATCGCTTCAGCGGGGACGCCGCATACCGCGTTCCGAGAGCAGACCTACCACAACCAACAGAATTGCTCCACCACAGCAAACGAGGAGCGCAGTCTGACCAATGCGCGAGTTCAGAAAAGCGAAGAGCAGAACGATCACCATACCGACAATGATCAGACGATAGATGGTGCGGGAGGTCAACGAGAAGCCTTTGAGCCGATCCATTATTCACCTCGGCACTCAGCCAACTACATGCGGAAGACTCCGTATTTCGGCGCACCGGCACTGACCCAATCGCGGTTGTAGCTCATGGATAGGCCGACAGTGAGCGCCATACGGGTATCCCGTGGGTCGATCAGGCCATCGTCCCAGAGACGAGCGGTCGCATAGTAAGGATCGCTCTCCTGCTCGAACTTGTAGCGTACCATGAACTTCATCTGTTCGATCTGCTGGAGATCGGGTTCTTCACCTTTGCGACGGGCTGCTTCTTCCTGGATGATGCCCAGCACACCCGCGGCCTGTTCTGCGCCCATGACCGCGACGCGGCTGGTCGGCCAGGCGAAGAGCAGCGTGGGATCATAGGCACGGCCGCACATGGCGTAGTAGCCGGCTCCGTAGGCTCCGCCGATCAGGATGCTGAACTGCGGGACGGTGCTGTTGGCAACCGCGTTAATCATTTTCGCGCCGTGCTTGATGATGCCCTCTTCTTCGTACTTGCGGCCGACCATGAAGCCGGTAATGTTCTGAAGATAGAGGAGCGGCGTGCGGGATTGATTGCAAAGCTGGATGAAGCTGGCGGCTTTGTTGGCTGATTCGCTGAAGAGAACACCGTTGTTCGCCAGCACACCGACGGGGAAACCGTTGATGTGGGCATGACCACAAATGAGGGTCGAACCGTAGTCAGGTTTGTACTCCATGAACTCGGACGCATCGACTAATCGAGCGAGGACTTCGCGCATGTCGAGGGGCTTGCGGATGGTATCGATGGGTACGATTCCGAGGAGTTCATCGGGATCGTAAGCAGGGGGACAGGGTTCGTGCAGGTCGGTAGGTAGGGTCTTGGGACGGTTCAGGCGGAGGACGAGTTCGCGGCCAATGCGGATCGCATCGGCATCGTCTTCGGCTACGTAATCGGCCAAGCCGCTGATGCGGGCGTGCATATCGGTTCCGCCGAGGGTTTCTTCATCGACTTCTTCCCCGGTCGCCATCTTGACCAGCGGGGGGCCGCCGAGGAACGCAAGAGCTTGATTCCGCACGAAGACGGTGTAGTCGCTCAGGCCAGGGATGTAGGCTCCACCGGCGGTGCTGTTCCCAAAGACGAGGGAAATCTGAGGGATGCCGAGGCCGCTCATGCGGGCCTGGTTGCAGAAGCCACGTCCACCGGGAACAAAGAGATCGGCCTGATGCGGGAGGTTGGCTCCACCGGACTCGACGAGATAGATACAGGGGAGACGGTTGGTCAGAGCGATTTCCTGGGCACGCAGGGATTTTTCCAGGGAAACGGGGTAGACCGTCCCTCCCTTTACGGTGGCTTCGTTGGCTCCGATCATACACTCGACACCGTTCACGATGCCGATCCCGTTGATGGAACCCGCACCGGGGCTTTCGTTGTTGTAGAGGTCCCAGGCGGCCAGGGAACTAAGTTCGAGGAAGGGGGTGTTGGGGTCGAGGAGGAGTTCGACTCGTTCGCGGGGGAGGAGTTTACCCGCGTCGAGGTGACGTTTCACAGCGCGTTCGCTACCCCCAGCCCGCACCTTCGCTTGACGTTCGGCCAGGGTTTGAATGAGCTGGCGGTTGTGGTCGTAGTTCTGCTTGAAGTCTTCGGAAGAAGGATCAATCTGGGAGCGAAGAACGGGCATATTGGAACATCCAAAGGGTTATTTAACGACGATTCAATTAGGGTTATCTTATCCTTTCTGGGCGCAGCCCGCAATTAGGGGGTGATGAGCAGAGGTGGTCAAGCAGCCATTCATTGACGAACCGTTGATATTTCGCAGTTCATAGCTCGTGGATCAATACAGGATTAACGCGGGCCGAGTCAGAAGCGGGAGGCGATTTCAAAATGCTCGAAGTGATAAGAATGATAAGAATGATAAGAATAGACTCTATCGGGAATAAGACAAGGGCTACGCCAGACAAACTCCAAGTCAGGGTCAGAGGAGCTTAACATGTGGAAAAACAACACCACGAAGGAATGAAAATAGGGTAGACTGCGGGAGGAATACCGTTGAGGTCGGTCATGCTGTGGCATTGCGAATCCGTAGAGGAGCTGGACCCAGAACCTCTAGAAGCACCAGAAGATGTTACCTCCAAGTCGGAGAGTACGTAAGGGAGATACCCTCATAAGGCGAGGTTCACGGTATTCCGGGTAACGTGGTGAGAGACAGGAGAACGATCATGGAAGTGTTGTATGAGCGCTGCGCCGGCTTGGATGTCCATAAGAAGAGTGTCGTCGCCTGTGTCTTGACATCATCAGGCGAGCGGGAAATCCGCAGCTTTGGCACGATGACAGGCGATTTATTGACGCTGGTGGATTGGCTCAAACAGTGGCAGGTGACGCATGTGGCGATGGAAAGTACAGGCGTGTACTGGAAACCGGTCTACAAC
>JAEUQZ010000980.1 GCA_016788965.1 Anaerolineae bacterium
GATATTTCGGAGTTGTCGATACCGGCGCCGTGGCGGCGCCGGAGGTTTGTCCCACCTCGTTCCCGTGACAGGAGCTTTACCATGGCCATCGAACAGATCGTGAAGGAACGTTACGCCTCGGTCGCGACCAGCGGGCTGTCGACCAACCAGGCCGGGGTGAAAGCCGTGGCCCAGGCCTTCGGCTATTCCAACGACCAGTTGGCGTCGATCCCGGCCGAGGCCAACATGGGCCTCTCGTGCGGCAATCCCACGGCCTTCGCCAGCCTGCGCGAAGGCGAGGTCGTCGTCGACCTGGGCAGCGGCGGCGGATTGGACGTGTTCCTGGCGGCGCAGAAGGTTGGGCCCAAAGGCCGCGCGATCGGTATCGACATGACCCCCGAGATGCTCGCGTTGGCCCGAACCAATGCCAAGAAGATGGGCCTGCCGAACGTCGAGTTTCACCAGGCCACGATCGACGAGCTACCGCTGGCCGACGCTTCGGTCGATTGCGTCATTAGCAATTGCGTGATCAACCTGGCCAGCGACAAGCCGGCCGTGTTTCGCGAGAT
>JAEUQZ010000981.1 GCA_016788965.1 Anaerolineae bacterium
GGGGATAAGATTTCGACAATCAAATCCGGCGCACCATACCAATATCGCTGGTCATTCGTCAGCACACAGGATGGGCTGTCCGGTCTTACCCAGAAAATATCTGGCTCGAAGCTGTTGAGATCATCAAAACGCACTCCTGTTGGTGCGATTCTAAGCGTCCCGCTCCTACGTAAGAGAGACGCGAGAAACACATAAATATCTCCCACAACCTGCTGATGCTGATCCAAAGGCGGATTCACAACAATTTCTCCGTCAATCAGTTCAATAATTTGATTACTCTCCGGCAGTGCTGTGTAGTCAGCGAAGGTTGTTTTTGTTTTCGGAATCTCAACCATCAGTTCACCTCAGCTACATCATCTCATCCGAATCAAGGATGATCGTTACCGGGCCGTCGTTCTGAATCTCGACCAGCATCATCGCGCCGAAGACTCCATGCTCTACCTTAAGGATGCCTTCAGCGCGCAGTTGCGCGGCGTAATATTCGACCAGCGGGGCGGCGTGTTCCGGTCGTGCAGCGTCGATGAAGCTGGGGCGGCGTCCTTTGCGA
>JAEUQZ010000982.1 GCA_016788965.1 Anaerolineae bacterium
CCGGGAAAAATGCGCGTTCGGCACTGCTGCTCGGCGTCCCAACAACGCGGGCTTCGTTGAGCGCACTGGCGGTGTGTGGGGCGGTGGCGGGAATCGCCGGGGCGTACCGGGTGCTGTTCACCTATGGCAGTTTGCGGCAGGGCGTTTCCGGCGGGATCGGCTTTCTGGCGCTGCTGGTGGTACTGCTGGTTTCGGTGCGGATTATCTGGGCACCGCTGGTGACGATCATTTTCGCGGCGATTCTGGTGGGCAGTTCACGGCTGAAAATCGCTACCGGGTTGGATGCATCGCTGGCGGCGGTGCTGCAAGATATGGTGGTGCTGGTGGTGCTGCTGTTTAACGGGGTGAGGGCGCGGTATAACGAACGGCGCGAAAAAGCGGGGGCGGCACATGAATAACGAACTCATCAATATTTTGGGCGGAATCGTCACCAGCGCGACGCCATTGGTGATCGCCAGCATTGGCGAAACGCTGACGGAACGGGCGGGCGTCACGAATTTATCGCTGAACGGCAGCATCATTCTGGCGTCGATGGTCAGCTTCGCGG
>JAEUQZ010000983.1 GCA_016788965.1 Anaerolineae bacterium
GAGCCGCGGCGAGGTGTCGAAGCACCTCGATTCCGTTCATGCGGGGCATCTGGTAGTCGAGCAAGATGCAGTCCGGGCGATGTTGAAGGGCCATGTCCAGACCCTCTTTGCCATCGCGGGCGATCAGGGCTTCGTAGCCGTTCGGCCCCAAGACAAACTCGACCAGGAAATCGCGATTTTCCTGACCATCATCAACGACGAGAATACGTTCGTTAGCCAAATCATCCCCTCATGCGTGAGCGCCATACCGATGACTACACCTCCCTAAGTATATTCCTAAGCCCGAATTTGTACACTTGAAACTCCGTGAAGACGATCCGCAGCGCGAAAGCTCGATCCGAACCGGACTGCTTGAATGGCGGCAATGGCGGCAGGGATGGATGTGGCGAAAGTTTGTAGTTGATAGAGAAAACTGACAACCAGGGAAAGCGAAATGTCCAAAATGTTGTCCAAGTCGTCCATGCCGGACGGACGTTCTTGCGGCAATTGCAGCAATTGCGGCAGTTGCGGCAGTTGCAGAACGGCAATTTCGTGCCAAACGCCTTA
>JAEUQZ010000984.1 GCA_016788965.1 Anaerolineae bacterium
TGGCGGCGGGGGCAGCAGGAGCGGCCTGTGACGCGGCGGGCGAGAAGCCTTCCACATCTTCCTTGACGATGCGACCAGCGGGGCCGCTGCCGGTCACGTCGGCGAGATTGATGCCGCGTTCTTCGGCGATCTTGCGGGCGACGGGCGAGGCCTTGATGCGGCCATCGTCATCGGCAGCAGCGGGAGCGGGTTTGGGCGCGCCGTTGGTACGGGCGGCTGCACCGGCTGGCGCGGCTGGTTCGGCGGCTTTGACAACCGGCTGGGCAGGGGCTGCGGCAGCAGGCGCTTCGGCAGCAGGGGCGGATGCACCACCCCCTTCGCCAACCGAGCCGATGACCTGACCGGCGAGCAGATTGTCGCCGGGGTTGGCGCTGAGTCCGCTGATGACACCAGCGGCAGGCGCTTCGACTTCTACCGTGGCCTTGTCGGCCTCGATTTCGGCGACAACATCGCCTTTGTTGACACTATCGCCGGCCTGCTTGAGCCAGCTAATGAGGGTTCCATCCATTGAGACAGTAATCGGGGTCGCCATTACAGCACCTCTT
>JAEUQZ010000985.1 GCA_016788965.1 Anaerolineae bacterium
GTCCGCATCCCCCTTCTCGGCCTCGACCTTCGCCTCGTCCCCGCCGGCGAATCCGACATCGGTTCCGACGCCTGGCCCGCCTCCCAACCCGTCCATTCCGTCTATACCGAGCCCTTTTACCTCGGCCTCTATGAGGTCACCCAGCGCCAGTGGTCCGCTCTCGGCGTCGAAAACCCCAGCACCAGCAAAGGCGATAACCTCCCCGTCCACGATGTCTCCTGGCAGGACGCCGTTGCCTGGATTGCCAAACTGAATGAACGCACCGGCGGCCGCTTCCGCCTCCCCACCGAGGCCGAATGGGAACGCGCCGCCCAACCCGCCACCTCCCCCCTCGTGGAGCATGCCTGGTACCGCGCCAACTCTGCCATCGCCCCCGCCGCTCCCTTCCGCGAGTCCAACGCCTATGCCCCGCGCCCCGTCGGTTCGAAGCGTCCCAATCCGCTCGGCTTCTTTGACATGCAGGGCAATGTGGCCGAATGGTGTTCTTCCCTCTTCCGCCCCTATCCCTGGACCCCAGCCGCGGATCGGGAAAGCCTCTCCGCCCC
>JAEUQZ010000986.1 GCA_016788965.1 Anaerolineae bacterium
GTTGGCCATGCCGTCCTTCTTGGCCGACATGGTGCACCCGTCGACGAGCGAGAACATCTCGCGGGCAATTTCCCGGGGCGTCTTGTCGGCGTAACCCGGTTCCCGGAGCTTGATGAAGTAGGCGTTTTCCGCAAACCGGCAGGCGTCGAGGAAGAACGGGAGCCCGTGGCGGTCGCAGACCGCGCGGACGGCCCGGAGGTTCTCGAGCGACACCGGTTGCCCGCCGCCCGAATTGTTGGTGACGGTCATCATCACCAACGGGATGTTCTGGGCACCCACCTCGGCAATCGTGGCCTCGAGCCGGTCGATGTCCATGTTCCCCTTGAAGGGGTGGAGCGACGACGGAACCCGGCCTTCGGCAATGACCAGGTCACGCGCCTCGGCGCCGACGTACTCGATGTTGGCCCGGGTGGTGTCGAAGTGGGTGTTGTTAGGCACCACCTGGCCCTTCTTGACCGCCACCGTAAAGAGGATGTGCTCCGCGGCCCGCCCCTGGTGGGTCGGAATCACTTCCTTGAGCCCGGTGATGTCGGTGACGGCATCCT
>JAEUQZ010000987.1 GCA_016788965.1 Anaerolineae bacterium
GCAGCGACTCCAGCCAGCCTCCGCCCAACCCGGCGGCAGCGAGCAGGGCTTCCGCCCAGCGGGTGACAGGACCGGCGATCACGC
This sequence comes from Anaerolineae bacterium, assembly GCA_016788965.1. Classification (GTDB taxonomy): domain Bacteria; phylum Chloroflexota; class Anaerolineae; order Aggregatilineales; family Phototrophicaceae; genus CFX2. Next base: position 85 of record JAEUQZ010000987.1, read on the forward strand.
CGTCCACCCAGTCGATCAGCGGCGCGCTGACGTTGGCGGTGATCTGGAAGACCAGCCACATCAGCAGCAGGAAGATCGGCAGCCCCCAGAAGCGGTGGGTGATGATGTGGTCGGCGCGGTCGGAGGCGGTCTCCGTGCTGCCCGCCGAGCGGACCAGCGCCCCGCTGACCACGCCCTCGATGAAACTGTAGCGGCGGTCTGTCAGGACGATCTCCGGGTCGTCGCCGAGCGCTTCCGTCAGCCGGGCGATTTCACGCGCGCTGGTCACGCCGTCAATCGTCGCTTATAGCCACAGCGCCAGCAGAATCTCCGGCGCAATCGGCGCTCGCCCCACGCCGCCTTCCACCGCCCGGATGCCTTGGTAGAACCCCTTCAGATCCTGCAGCGCCACCTAACGCTTCGACGACGAATGCCGGTCGGCAAGTGCAGCTCCCCGGTCCGCAACCAAGGGCAAATGCGT
>JAEUQZ010000988.1 GCA_016788965.1 Anaerolineae bacterium
GGCGTGTTGGTGATCGTCGGCGTCCGCGACGCCGTGTTCGACGGGGTGAACGTCGGCGTATTGGTGATCGTCGGCGTCCGCGATGGCGTATTCGTCGGCGTCCGCGATGGCGTATTGGTGATCGTCGGCGTGTTGGTCCGCGTCGGCGTATTCGACGGCGTATTGGTGATCGTCGGCGTCCGCGATGGCGTGTTCGACGGTGTATTCGTCGGCGTATTGGTGATCGTCGGCGTGTTGGTCCGTGACGGCGTCGCCGTGATCGTCGGCGTGTTGGTCCGTGTCGGCGTCCGCGACGGCGTCCGGGTGATCGTTGGCGTGCGCGACGGCGTGATCGTCGGCGTGTTCGACGGCGTCCTCGTGATTGTTGGCGTCCGCGATGGCGTGCGCGACGGCGTCAGCGTGGTCGTCGGCGTGTTGGTCGTCGTGCTGGTCGCCGTATTCGTCGGCGTCGGCTGGACGGTCGAAACGTCGGTCACAATCGGAGTCGGGCAGGACGGCGCGTCAATGTAGAAGACACTGCCGTCGAAATCCTGCGGAAGCGAT
>JAEUQZ010000989.1 GCA_016788965.1 Anaerolineae bacterium
CGGATGCGCGACCATGCGGCCAGCGCAAGGCCGACGGTGAGCGCGGCTAACAGCGCGACCAGTATGACTCGCCATTCGGCAGCAGGGCTGTAACGCCCCAATAAGAAGATGCGCAGGTTGAAGGTGATGGCGAACCAGTTGGCCTGCGAAATCGCCCATGTCAGGAAACCGGTGATCACGCTGATGCTGATGATGATGCCTGCCAGCGTGAGGATGGTATCCAACATGGAACTGAATAAATTCTTGCGTGCCCAAGCCAGCGGGCCAACCGCCAGCAGTGGGGGCGGCTTGACCGGCGGTTCATCGTAATTCACAACCGGTTGAGCGACCGGTATATTGCGGGGTTCCTGTAAGGTTGCCATGACGTTTTACTACCTCGTTACCAGTTGGAAGCGCCGGTTCGCCAGATTGTTAAACAAGGAAATGGTTAGGCTCATGATGAGGTAGACGATCATAAGCATGGTAATACCGGTGACCGACTGGCCGGATTGATTCATGATGGTATTCGTCACGAACACCAGATCCGCGTAGGCGATGGCCAC
>JAEUQZ010000098.1 GCA_016788965.1 Anaerolineae bacterium
ATAGCGACCCCCATATGGGTATATCTGGCTAGCACCTGGCCACGATCCTCCAGCCATCCTGAGAATCTGGCGCTCGAAAGTGGATGCCAAGGGCCATGATGGGTCACGTTGTCCTCGCCAGTACAGAGGTGATGTCCGGAGTTCAGAGTCTACGAAATCACGGAACTCTTTCCAGGTCTTGAAACGCAGCGTAATCATATCGAATTCGTAACGCTTCCTGAGAACCAATGCTGGGCTGGTCGCGCCACATTATACCCTGCCTGTGCTATGATAAGGTGCGGCACATACACAGGCTGGGAACGCTTATGGTGGACGTATTCATTTCGTACTCGCGGAAAGATAAAGAGTTCGTCACCAGGCTGCATAACGCGCTGGCGGCGCTCGACCGGGATACCTGGGTCGATTGGGAAGACATCCCCGCCACCGCCGATTGGTGGCGCGAAGTCCAGGGCGGCATTGAATCTTCCGATAGCTTCGTGTTCATCATCAGCCCCGATTCGATCAAGTCCGATGTCTGCCGCCAGGAAATCGAACACGCCATCGCCAACAACAAACGCTTCGTGCCCATCCTGCACCGCCCCGTCACCGACCCCGCCGATCAGAAGTTGATGCACCCGGCCATCAGCACCCACAACTGGCTGTTCTTCCGCGAAGGCGATGACTTCAACAAAGCCTTCAAAACGCTGATGGATGCGCTCGATACCGATCTCAGCCACGTCCGTGAGCATACCCGCCTGCTGGTGCGTGCCCGTGAATGGGATACCGGCCAGCGCAATCGGGGATTCCTGCTGCATGGAGATGACCTCAAGAAAGCCGAGATGTGGCTGGCCGAAGGTGTCGCCAAAAAGCCCGCCCCCATCCCCCTCCACGCCGAGTACATCGGAGCCAGCCGCCAGGCGGAAACTGCCCGCCAGCGGCGTCTGCTGGCTGGGGTGAGTCTGGCGTTGGTCGTGTCGGTGGCTCTGGCGATCCTCTCGTTGGTCCTCTTCGGGGAAGCGACCCGCCAGCAGGGCATCGCCGAGCAGCAGGCCGTCCGCGCCGAGAACAACGCTGCGACGGCCGTCTCTGCCCAGAATCAGGCGCTCGCTCAGGCGACCGAGGTCGCCCTCGAACGCGACCGGGCACAGTCCATCGCGCTGGCGGGACAGGCCCAGGTCGAACTGGATGGCCCGCTCCCCGACCGCGCCGTGCTGCTGGCGCTGACCACCTTCCAGAACTTCCGCTACACCTGGCAGGCCGAGCGGGCGCTGGCCTTCGCCATGAAAGACCACCTCGGTCAGTACACCCTGACCGGACATACTGCCGAGGTCGTCAGCGTTGATTGGTTCCCCAGACCCGGCAACCAGACGCTCGTCACCGCCAGCAATGATGGAACCGCCCGCATCTGGAACGTGACCGGGTCGCTGCTCTTCACTATCGAAGCCCACCCCGGCGGAGTCAACCGGGCGCTGTGGTCGCCCGACGGCAAATGGATCGCCACCGGCGGCGATGATTTCACCGCCCGCATCTGGGGGATCACCAACAACTACGGCGTCATCACCGTAGCGGCCGGCCCGGTGCTGAGCGGGCATACCGGATCGGTGGTCAATCTGGCCTGGTCGCCGGATGGCACGAAACTGGTGACGGCCAGCAGCGATGACACCGCCCGCGTCTGGGATACCACCACCGGACAACTGCTCTTCACGCTGGCCGCGCACACCGGAACGGTCAACAACGTCGTCTGGTCGCCGGACGGAACCCGCATTGCCACATCCAGCGACGACAACACCGCCATCATCTGGAACGCCGCGACAGGTGAAATCCTGCTCACCCTCGAAGGGCATCGCTCGGCGGTCAGCCGGGTGGTCTGGTCGCCGGATGGAACTCGCGTCGCGACCGGCAGCGATGACAGCACCGCCCGCATCTGGAATGCCATCGACGGCGGCGATCCGCTGATCCTCACCGGTCACATCCGGCGCATCACCCGGCTGGCCTGGTCGCCCGATGGGGCGCGCATCGCCACCGCCAGCGCCGATCAGACCGCCCGCATCTGGGATACCGCCACCGGGGAGATGCTGCGGACACTCTTCGGCCACACCAACGATATCAACGGGCTGGCCTGGTCGCCGGGCGGGAGCCGCCTGATTACCGTCAGCGAGGACGGCACAGCCCGTATGTGGTATACCGAAAGCGGCGGCGAACTCCTCAGCTTCACTGGGCATACTGGCGTGGTCTATAGTCTGGCATGGTCGGCGGGCGGGGAGTTCTTCGCCACGACCAGTTCGGATGGAACCGCCCGCGTCTGGCAAATCTGGAGGAATGCCCAGAACCTGGTCAGCCTGGCGAAGCAGTGCTGCGCTGCCCGCATCCTCACCGACGAGGAGAACATTCAGTTCGGGCTGGCGACGGCCACCGTCGCGCCAACGCCGACTCCCGCTCCGGCAAACTGCCCGGATACCACGCTGCCCTCAAGGCTCTATGCCGGCGCACGCGGGCGGGTGCTGACCGAGGGCGATCCGTCGCCCGTCATGGTGCGGCAGGGGCCGGGTACAGGCTTCGACCGAGTCGGGCGCGTCTCGCCAGGACAGACTTTCCAGGTCGTCGGCGGGCCGGAGTGCAGCCAGGGGATCACCTGGTTCCAGATCACCTACGGCATCGGCGCGGTGCAGGGCTGGCTGGCCGAAGGGGTCGATGGAGTCTACTTCGTCGAGCCGATCCTGAGCGGGTATTGACGGGGGTGATGCTTTCACCTCCCGCATTTCCCAAGTAGGAGACGCGCTGCGGCTGCCGACAGCCTCAACCGGCGTCTTCTGCCCCGGCGTTCACCAGCAGCAGGAGCATGACCAGCGGTGACTTTGCCAGGACGCTGTGCTTCAGACGGGGCGGCAGATGCATCCAGGCTCCGCTGCCCACCTCGAAGGTATCCTCGCCCAGGGTGATCGTGGCGGTTCCCGACAGAATGTGGATGACGGCCGTCTGCCCTGCGCTGTGTTCCGATAGGGACTGCCCGGCGTCAAAGCCGAACAGCACCGCCTTGAACTGGGCATCCTTATGGAAGGTGCGGCTGACGATGCTGTCTGCCGGGATGTCCGTCATCAGCCCGCCCAGATCCGCGATGAAGCTGTATCCGGTTTGCGATGGCTCGACCATTGTGCTGTCCTCCTATAGGCTTAAGACCTACTCAACCAGGATTAACGTCTCTCACACACGCTTAAGGTTTACTGAACGTTTCAATCCACCGAGTTCACATCGGTCGTAACACAGTGTAGAATGCGACTATGACCGATTGAACATGTCGCCCCAGTGTGTGGTATAAAGTGTACAGAGTCGTCTGGAAAACGGATAAGCCCATGAAAACCAGTCTCCGATTCTCCATGTTTCTGCTGCTGGCCGTCGTGTTCGCCGCCGGGTGCAGCGCCCTGCCGGGTCTGCGCGTCCTCACCGGGGAAGACACCGGCGACGCGGCAGCCAATAACGCCGTCCAGAATTCGGAACTGGTGATGGCCGACAAATCCGGCAACACCGACCCGGCGCTGAGCGCCGCCGCCGACCGCATCGAAGCGGCGACAAACGCAGCCTTCGACATCGTGGAAATCCGCAAGGATTTGACCAGCGATGTCTTCACCGTGTATATGCTCTTCGCTCCCCCGGACGCCAACGCCTCCCAGGATCAATTCGTCAACGCCCTGCGCCGCGCCGTCGAACTCACCTGGCAAGGGACACTCCAGCAGAGCCAGGGTTCCGACCTGCTGCGGGTGGTCTTCCTGGATGTCGGACAGGTTCCGACGCTGGACAACGGCGTCAGCTTCATCGGCGCGGTGTTCGTCAACACGCAGATCGCCCGCGTGGACGCGATTGCCTACCTCAACCAGCGCCCGACCAGCCTGGACGCCTTCGCCAATCTGGTGGCCGAAGGCAAGCTGGTCTTCGAGCAGCCGCAGCAGACCGAGTTCTACCAGGGACGGCCGAATCATCCGGTGTTCCTGCTCGGCCAGATCGCGTCCGCTCAGGGTGGCTGATTTACCGGAACTGCCTGATTTTTCCTGATCCTCATCCCCAAACCCCCTCTCCATTTCATAGAGAGGGGGCTTAAAAGGTTAGTGTGTTCGAGGATGGTAGCGTTATGAGTCTGACGACCAAGACCGAGCAGCAGCTTTCGACCGAGAAACGCTTTGCCTGGGAGACCGAGGAGACGCTGGTTGACCGGCGCAAACGCCTCGGCTACCGCATCCGCAAGCAGTTCACGCTGCGCCGGGTGATCCTGCTGGTGATCATCGCGGCGGCACTGTTGGACGCCGAGGTGATGCGCGGCATCAGGAACTTCATCGACCAGAGCGCCCAGGTGTTGAACCAGTTCTTCTCCATCGACCTGAACAATCTGGCGCTGGTGCTGATCCGGCTGTTCGTCGGCATCACCGTCGCCGTCGGCCAGTTCGCGCTGATCTTCTGGTTTCTGGGACGCGCCCGCACTTATACGATCTGGCCGGGCACGACCAGCGAGGGCGTCGGCTTCAAGGATTACCGCGGCCAACCGGAACTGCTGGAACAGGCCAAGCAGATCGTGACGCTGCTGCGCGGCGTGCGCGTCTTTGAAGAAGCCGGCGGCGAGCCGCTCAACGGCCTGCTGCTGGAAGGGCCGCCCGGCACAGGCAAGACCTGGCTGGCGAAGGCCATCAGCACCGAGGCGGGCGTGCCGTTCTTCTACCTGGATGCCTCGTCGCTGCAATCGATGTTCTTCGGCATCGCGCCGCTCAAGGTCGGCAACCTGTACCGCAAAGCGCGTAACGCGGCCAAAGACTACGGCGCGGCCATCATCTTCCTGGATGAAATCGACGCCGTGGGTTCACGCGGCGGCGTGGCGACGGCCGGCAATCGCGGCGCGGAAGAGGGCAGCCGCCTGCCGATGTTCTTCGCTCCTGGTGGACAGACGGGCCTACTCAGCACGCTGCTGGTCGAGATGGACGGCTTCAGCGCCGAACACGGCTTCTGGGCCAAGCGGCGGACATGGTTCTATCAGAAGATTCTGCGCCGCAAACCGCCCAAGCCGCAGAAGCGCCTCCTGACCATCGGCGCGACCAACCGCATCGCCGCGCTCGATCCGGCCCTGCTCCGCGCGGGGCGCTTCGACAAGAAGATCCGCGTAGACGCGCCCGATCTGGAAGGCCGCCGCGACATCTTCGATTACTACCTGTCGAAGGTTTCGCACGACGAGACGGTGGACTCGCTGGTGCTGGCGGCGGAAACGCCCAACTACACCCCGGCGGACATCAAGCATCTGCTCAACGAGGCGCTGCGCTACGCCCTGTTCGACGGACGCGACCGCATCACCATGAGCGATATCCGCATCGCGCAGCCGGAACACGAGAAGGGGCTGCGCCAGCGCCACAAGAACATGGCGGTCGAGGACAAGTACCGTCTGGCGGCGCATCAGGTCGGCCATGCCATCGCCGTGCGGATTTACCTGCCCGAACACCGCATCGCCCGCATGACCATTGTGTCGCAGGGCGGGGTCAACGGCTACGTGACGCACTATGCCGTCGCGGAAGAGTTCGACGCGCTGGGCACGTATGATGTGCTGATGAACCGCCTGCGCGTCCACGCGGCCGGACGGGCGGCGGAACTGGAATTCGTCGGCGATGACGGCCAGAGCATGGAGGTCGGCCTGGGCATGGGCGACCGCACCGACTTCGGCATGATCCGCGAGACGCTGATGTATATGGCGAATGCCGGGATGTTCGGGCCGTTGGGGGGCAACCTGCGCGGCCAGAATTATCCGCCGGAGATGCGCGAAGCGATGGAGAACACCTTCCAGTCGGTGATGGAAGAAGTCCGGCTTGTCCTGCGGATGCACCGCCCGATGGGCGAAGCCCTGATCCAGAAGCTGGTCGAGAAAGAAGAAATCTTCTCCGACGAGATCGAAGCCTTCTTCGACCAGTATGGACTGTATACCCCCAAGGTCGATCTGGAGCCTTACCGTAAGCAGACTCGATTGACGGCAGTGACCGGAGGACAGGGCTGATGACCAACATCAAAAACGCGCCCAACCAACCCTATATCGATACGCGCGGGCGCTGGAACTGGGAAGATGAAGAGACGCTGGTCGATGTCCGCAACCGGCTGCCCAACCGCATCAGGCGCTTCCTGCGAAGCGGCATCCTGTGGAAGACGCTGCTGGCGGTGTTCATCGTCGGGCTGTTCATCCCCAGCGTGATGACTTTCCTGCTGACGGTGGTCGGCGCGATTGTCTCCATCGGCCTGTTCATGCTGACCATCGTCGTCCAGTTCGTGGCAATCTTCTGGTTCCTGAGCCGTTCGCGCACCTACGAGGTCATGCCGGGAACCGAAGGCGTCGGCTTCGGCGACTACCGCGGCCAACCGGAACTGCTGGAACAGGCGCGGCAGATCGTGACGCTGCTGCGCGGCGTCAAGACCTTCGAGAAAGCCGGCGGCGAGCCGCTGACCGGTCTGCTGCTGGAAGGGCCGCCGGGCACAGGCAAGACCTGGCTGGCGAAGGCCATCAGCACCGAAGCGGGCGTGCCCTTCTATTATGTGGATACGTCATCTCTGCAAGGTATGTTCGTCGGAACGGGCGCGCTCAAAGTCATGAGCATGTTCGGCAAAGCCCGCAAAGCCGCCAAAGAATATGGCGCGGCGGTCATCTTCCTGGATGAGATCGACAGCGTGGGATCACGCGGGGGGGTGAGCAGCATCGGCGGCGACGGCGGCGACCCGCAGATGCGCGGCATGATGGGCGGCGGTGGCGGCGACCTGAGCGGTCTGCTCAGCACACTGCTGGTGCAGTTGGACGGCTTCGGTCAGGAGCATGGCTGGCGGGCGCGGTTGAAGGCGCGTTATTATCGGCTGATCCTGCGGCGGGAGCCGCCCAAACCGGAGCGGCGCGTGCTGACTATCGGCGCGACCAACCGCATCGCGGCGCTCGATCCGGCGCTGCTGCGTCCGGGGCGCTTCGACAAGAAGATCCGCGTGGATGTGCCCGATATGCAGGGGCGCACCGATATTTTCAACTACTACCTCTCCAAGATGGCGCATGACAGCAGCATCGACGCGGCGGTGCTGGCTTCGGAGACTCCCGGCTACACCCCGGCGGATATCAAGTACCTGCTGAACGAGGCGCTGCGCTACGCGCTCTTCAACGGCCGCACCTATATCACCTACGACGATGTGCGCTACGCCCAACCGGAACATGAGATGGGGCTGCGCTCCCCGATCAAGCACATGTCGCCGGAAGCCAGGAAGCGTCTGGCCTATCACGAGGCTGGGCACGCGGTGGCGGTACGGCTGTTCCAGCCGCACCACCGCATCGCCCGCATTACCATCATCCGGCAGGGGCAGGCTTACGGCCACGTCTCGCATTATCCGGCGCAGGAGATGTTCCAGGGGGCGTATACCAAGAAGACGCTCAAGGAATATCTGATGGTTTCGGTGGCGGGGAAAGCGGGCGAGATGGAATTCTGCGGGCTGGGCAGCCAGACGCTCGGCGTCGGCGGGGACTTCCGTAGCATCCGCAGCATCCTGACCTCGATGGCGCTGGCCGGGATGCTCGGCCCATTGGGCGGCGCGGTGGGACGTACCCAGGACATCGCCCAGACGGGCACGACGGGCGTCGCGCCGACGCCGGAAATGCAGGCGGCGATGGAAGAGATGTTCCAGGACATCCTGCGGGAGACGCGCCAGGCGCTGCGCGACAACAGGCACATCATGAACGCGCTGGTCGAGCGGCTGCTGGAAAAAGAGGAAATGCTGGCCGACGAAGTGGCGGCCTTCTTCGATACCTTCGGGCTGCATACGCCCGCGCCGAGGGCGCTGCCGGAAGGCGAGCAGGTGACGCTGCTGCCGGAGCCGGAGCCTGTGCCCGCCTCCAGCGGAGATTAGGGGCGAGGACCTCTCTTGGGGGCGCGGTCAAGCATACCCATCGAAGGGGACGGTTTCCGTCCCCTTTTGATTTGAGTTTCAGTGAGTCACAAATGTGCCCCCTCCTCCGGTGAAAACCCGACGACCCTCGCCAGCTTCCCGCATCCCCGGTGATGGTTCCTCACCTTGACCGAGGCGTTCTGCAAGCATTCATGAGACACCAAAGAGTGACAATAATGTCACCCTTTCCCATCCATTTTGTGCTACTCTGGGAATACGCGCGGCATCGCCGTGTCCGGTTTTCTGGCAAGGACGGCATCCCAATGAGAATCATCGTGCATTCTCATTCTTATCATTCTCAAGATTCTCATCGCCTGTGCCCGTCCGCTGCCTTGCATGTAAGCCTTGTGCCGCCAATTGCCTTTCCGCAATTGCCGAAATTGCCGCCATTTGTGCCAAATTGTCCGTCCGGCACTGACGACACTGACGACAACGACGACATTTGCGACAATTCGGTTTTTCTGTCAACTATAAACTATGAACGACAAACTTCCGCCATATCCAACCCTGACGGCACTGACGCCATTGCCGCCAACTCCGCCACAGAACCACGTTTTCTTCCCGTGGTGATCCGTTCCGCGGATGAGGAAGTGTCAGCAAATGGCAGACTTACGCCTGTTTCAACCGGCCCCTTCTGGCACAGAATTGCCATTCGGTGGGCCAGCAAACGCTCCTCTATCGAGGGAGAGGAGTTGGGGATGAAGCCAATGAAATCCGTGAGTCACTGAGTTCAGCCGCAGCGGTCGGCAGCCAAGATGAAGTCGTAGCGCCCTTCAGCATCGTGGAGTTGAAGCTCGCCGCTGGTCAGTGCCCAGAGCGCCTGCCCTGCCCCGCCCGCGATCACCTGATTTTCCCCGGTGTTGGCGGCCTGCGCCAGGGCGCTGGCGACCTGAGCATCGGTCACTGCGTAGAGAAAAATCCCCTGGCTGGATTCATCGATGCCGAAGACGGCGATCCCGCCGTCGCTCGTGCAGTAGAGTGCGGCGGTGGCGGCGGCGTCACCGTCATTGATGCGGCCATCGGTGAAGACGACGCGGATGGTTTGCTGGCCGGCAGTAATGGTGATAGTCCCTCCGGACGACTGGGCGACAGTCAGCAGGCTGACCAACTGCTCGAAGTTCGCCCAGGTGAAGGTCTCGCCATGAATGGTGATCGATCCGCCGCTGGGCTGAGCCGCTGCGATCTGGGCGCTGAGGGCGTCGTAGTCCTGGGGCGAATTGACCACGAAGGCGAAGACCAACACATCGCTTCCGTCACCGCCGTCGATGTATAGGGCGTGATCCGCGCCGCCGCTGGCTCCGTTCATCAGCGTCACGCGGTCATCGCCGCCAGACGCATCGATATCGCCGTTGACCACGCCGGCGTTGGTGATCTGGTCATCGCCGCCCTGCCCGGTCACATCGTCGCCGTCGAGGTCATCGCCGACCACGCCGTAGTTGATGATGACATCATCGCCGCCATCGCCATCGGCCGTATCGCCGTCGATGTCCCCGGCGACCGAGCCATAATTGATGATGAGGTCGTTACCCCCGTTCCCGTTCAGCACGACATCGCCTTCGATGTCGCCGTTGAGACCGGTCTGGGCATCCACGCCGGTTCCAGTCACCGAGCCGTAGTTGATGATGGTGTCGTTCCCGCCGGGGCCGATCAGGACGGTATCACCGATGATGGAGTTGTTGACGGTCGCGCCCGGCTGCACGGTGATGGTATCGGAGCCGGCCGCGCCCTGGATGCCGTTGGCGTCGTCTCCGCTACAGATGATCGTGTCATCGGCAGCGGTTCCGTTGGGCTGGCAGTCGGCCTGAGCTGCCGAAAGGACACTGACGCTCAGGGCAGTGGTGATGAGCGGGATGATCCACGAGCGGCGCGGGAATCGCATGACCGCCTCCTGGTGAGTGACTTGCAGCGATTCAAGCGCAGGCGCTTTTCACCCGCCTAACAGTCAGCGGCGGTCGCGGCGGGTGTGGACGCGGATGTGACGGTCGGGCTGTTTGCGAACCCAGTCCAGATAGTCGGCGATCTCCGGCTGCTGGCGCAGGGCCTCCAACGTGTGCAGGTCTTTGAGGAGGGTGTGGTTGGAGTAGAAGCGGTGCAGGGTATGGTGGCAGGGCGGGCAGAGTTCGACGATTTCGTGCCCACCTTCCGAACGCGGGATGAGGTGATGGCGGGTCGTCCGGCTGACGAGCCGTTCACACAGGGCACATCGTTGGGGTTGGTCGTTCGCAGGCATCGGCATCCTCACGGGCGGGTGCTGGTGAATTGCAGGCGGGCGGGTTCACCGGCAACCGGTTCCGACCAGCTCAGATACAGGTGGCGGTCGCGGTCGGTGGCGAAGCCGGGCGCAGCCAGCAAGCCGCTCAGCGGGACAACAGGCTGCCAGCCCACGATCTCCCCGGCCTGAAAGTAGACGACGCCGAGCATCCCGTCCAGCAGGGCGGCAGCAGGCAGCGTATTGAACAGGCCGTTCAGCGGGCGCAGCCAGCTCAGGCGGCTTTCGCCGGGGGCGGCAGGCATCCCCGCGCCGCCGTTGAAGCCGGTCTCGAAGGGCTGATCGGGCGAAAGGCTGATCCCCAGGCGGGTCGGGCGCGTCCAGCTTCCCCCGCGCGGGGCGGCGCTGATCCAGGTCTCGGCGGTTCCATCGGCGCGGCGGATGTTCCAGAAGAGCATCTCGTGGCTGCGATCCTGCCCGGCCAGGAAGTCATCCAGGCGGTCGCCTGATCCTAATGGCGGGGCTTCGGTGATGGCCTGGGGACTTTCCGGTTGCCCATCGATGAAGGCGGCGCGGTAGACCTGGCCGTCGCGGTTGCCCAACCAGAACAGGGCGCGTCCATCGGGCGCATCCAGGAAGGCCGGCCAGACGGCATCGTAGGCGATCTGATAGAGGTTCTCCAGGCGGGGGCGGCCCTGCCCATCGACGAAGCGGGCGAACAGGCCCGGCTCGGACAGCAGCCCACCCGTTGTCACCGCCCAGACGGAACCATCGGCGTTGGGCAGCAGGGCATAAGCGAGCGTCGGCTCGTCGCTGACAATCGTCGGGCCGCGCTCGACGATGAGGTTGGGCGTGATGAGCGCGTGGAAGAGGCGGGTCTCGTCTTCGACGTTGGCGTCCAGCCAGAAGAGATGCAGCTTGCCCTCGGCAGCCGGGAGGAGCGTTTGCGCGTAAGGGCGCACCGGCAGCGGAACCGATCCGCTGGCGGCGATCCCCGCGCCGGACAGCCGGGCGAGGCGATTGGTGACGGCGGCGTCATCGGCTTCGACCCAGGCGAAGGGGAGCGTCGATCCGGGCCAGAAGGCAGGGGCGTTCATCTGCTCTGCCGATGCCAGCGTGAAGATCGTTCCCCAGGCAGAGCGCGGCGGGCCGGGAGTCGCGGTTGGCTCCGGGGCAGTGACGGCGCATCCGGCCAGGAGCAGGATGGCTCCGATGAGAAGAAACCTCACGGCTCCTCCACCGTGGGCGAGAGGCCATCCGGCCCGCGATAGCGCACGGGCAGCGGGGCATAGTAAGCGACCGCCTGCACGACGAAACGCGCCACGTTCAGGCTGATGTTCGGCAGCACCGCTTCACTGCGCCCGAAGTAGAGGCCGACGTGGTAACGTTCATCGCCGTGGACGAGATTCCGCACCAGCCAGCCAGCCGGGCCAGCCGCGCGGGGAGCCGGCGCCACCTCGACCTCTTCGATTTCCTCCCAGCGGATCGGCTGCCCATCGACGATGACTTCGTTGGAGGCGATGTCGAACCGCTCGTAAATCAGGCGGGCTTCGTTGTCCGGCAGGTCGGCGGGATTCGGGCGTAGATTGCTTCGCTTCAGGATGGTCATGGGATAGTGAAGACTCCCTGTGAACGGTCTCGATGACTAACGGCGGGAGGGCAAACCGGGATAGTCCAGCATGAGGATTTCGACGGCCAGCCGCAGGTTGAGGTTGGAACTCAGGCGGTCGAGCAGGCTGCGGGTGGCACTCAGGGCATCGAGAGCTTCCTCGACGGTGAGGGACTGCGCCAGCGCCGCCAGCGAGTCGCGGCGGTCGATGTTAGACGGCTCGACGGCGCTGCCCTGGCAGAGCAGCAGCACATCCCGCCAGTAAGTCTGCCAGAGTTCCAGGAGGGGTGTGAGCGCCAGCTTGTCCTTGCTGAGGTCTTCGGCCAGTTCAAAGCGCCCTGCCCGGTTGAGCGTGAGCAAGCGTTCGAGCAAGTCGAAGGCCGCATTACGCTGCTCCAGGATGGATTCGTCCTCCAGGGCGCGGATAGCCCAGCCGATCCGCCCGCCGCTCAGCCGGGCCAACAGTTCGGCGCGTTCCGGGTCGGCTCCACGCGCCTCGATGAGGGCGGTCTGGATGGCGGCGGTGGAGAGCGGGTGCAGGCGGATCACCTGGCTGCGGCTGACGATGGTCGGCAGCAGCGCTTCGACCGAGGGAGCCAGCAGGATGAGGAGCGACTGCGGCGGTGGTTCTTCCAGGGTTTTGAGCAGGGCATCCTGCACCTGGGGGCGGGCATGGTCGAAGTCGCGGAAGATGCCGACACGGTAGCGGGCTTCATACGGTTTGAGCGCCAGGCGCTGGGTCATCGAGCGGATTTCCTCGATGCGGAGCATCCCGCTGCCGCCGTCGAGTTCGCTGTAGAGGACATCAGGATGGCTGCCGGAAGCGATCAGGCGGCAGGGGCGGCACTCGCCGCAGGGACGGGCGGTCTCGTCAGCGTGGACGCAGTTCAAGGCCATCGCCAGCGCCCGCGCCAGCGTTTCCTTGCCGATGGACTCGGTCCCGACGATCAGGTAGGCGTGGCGGATACGGCCGTGGAACAGCGCCCGCCGCAGATGATCGACGGCCCAATCATGGCCGTAAACGGGCCAGGGGGATTGATGATGCAGGGTCGATGCGGCGGATGGGTCGTTCATGCTGGAGTCCGGGTGGCTGCTCTCTCGTGTATCCCCACGATAGCACAAAATGGGCGCGTGTGTGTACACCCGATTGATTCGGATGATGCACGTGAACGATAGATCGAGCTACAATAATCGCATGATGGCTTCATCTGAGCGACTGCAAAGGAAACCAGTCCCATGAGCGAATACCAGTATTACGAGTTCCAGGCGCTGGATCGTCCGCTGACCGCGGAGGCGCAGGCGGAAATGCGCCGCCTCTCTTCCCGCGTTCAACTCACTGCCAGCAGCGCCAGTTTCGTGTACAACTACAGTAGTTTTCCGGGCGACCCCAAATCAGTGCTGAGAAAACACTTCGACGCGATGCTCTACATCACCAACTGGGGCACGCGCCAGTTGATGTTCCGCTTCCCGGCCAATGCCATCCCTGACCAGATCATGCGGGACTACCAGTATGATAACGCCCTGGAATGGTCGTCCAGCGGTGAATTCACCATCCTGAACATTGAACTGAACGAAGAAGAGGGGGATGGGGAATGGATCGAGGGTGAAGGAACACTCTCCGGCATCGCCCAGGTGCGGAACGATATTCTGCGCGGCGACTACCGCGCCCTGTATCTGGCCTGGCTGATGATCGCCGACTATGAGACGCAAATCCTGGAAGAGGACGAAGACCTGACCGAACCGCCAGTTCCGCCCAATCTGGGGAGTTTATCGCACACGCTGCGGAAG
>JAEUQZ010000990.1 GCA_016788965.1 Anaerolineae bacterium
TTTGCGAAATTGGGGGTGACGGAGCGCCGGAGGCTCAAGCCTCCGTCTGAGGCGGAAAGCCTGCTGAAGCAGGCTGGGGGACAGGGTGGCTATGCGGTTGGCGACGCCAGAAATTGAGGGGACAGGGGATTTCGCAGTGCCTATGTTCGTCAGGCATGGCGGCGGACACTCCCTAATGAGGTTTGACAGGCAAGATCGGTTGTGGGCGGGCGGACATGCGGGCGAAGACGCCCTTAGTCCGCCCCTACGAACCACGACGCGCATTACCGAACAGGCTGGTCAAAAATCATCAGGGACTTCCTTCGGTCGCAGAATGGCGTCCCTACCCTATCCCGCGATAGGACAGAATGGGGCGGAAAGGGTGACATTTTGGAAAACCATTGGTGTTGTTTGAATGCGAGGGAATTGGTTAAAAACCGTCGGAAAATGCGGGGGAAAGCGTTGATCCGTTAAGACAGCGGGGGATACTTCTCATCAGGGATGCGGCCAGGTTTCCGGCTAGAGGGCATTATGCACTCCAGCAGAGGATTCTTCCCTGATCC
>JAEUQZ010000991.1 GCA_016788965.1 Anaerolineae bacterium
CAAGCAGGACATCAACGTCGGCATCGCCGTGGCGCTCGACTGGGGCCTGATCGTTCCCGTCATCAAGCGTGCGGACGAGCAGAGCCTGCTCGGACTGTCCCGGTCGGTGCTCGATCTCGCCGAGCGCGCGCGGACCAAGCGGCTCAAGCCCGAAGAGGTCCAGGACGGCACGTTCACGATCACGAACCCGGGCATCTACGGCGGGCTGTTCGGCACGCCGATCATCAACCAGCCGCAGGTGGCGATCCTGGGCATTGGCGCGATCGAGAAGCGGCCGGTCGTGATCAACGACGCGATCGCGATCCGGACGATGTCGTTTTTCTCGCTGTCGTTCGACCATCGCCTGATCGACGGCGCCGTCGCCGACCAGTTCATGGCTCACCTGAAAGTCGGCCTCGCGAACTTCTCGGCGTAAGGACGAGACGGTATCTCAGTGGCTCCGTGACTCCGTGTCTCTGCGTGCGAAGCTCTTCAGACGCTTCGCACACAGAGTCACCGAGACACAGAGGCGCAGAGACAGCGAGTCGTGCGATAATGCCGGG
>JAEUQZ010000992.1 GCA_016788965.1 Anaerolineae bacterium
TTATTGCGCCATTAATTGTTTGGGTTTTGGAAAAACTATAAATAAAAACATCCCAAACATGGGATGTTTTGTGACTCCGGAGCGGGTCGAACGCTCAACCAATTGATTAAGAGTCAACTGCTCTGCCATTGAGCTACGGAGCCAAGTCACTTGCGCGTGGTATTATACCGTAAAGAAAAGACATGTCAATAAAACCTTCTTGTATATTAAATTGAGTATGCTACAATAAAATCAACTTTCATGAGGAGTGTAGAATATGAAAACAACCACAATGCAAAGATTGGCTTGGGTATATGCAATTATGTTCGGTTTGTTGGGGTCTTTGAGTTATATCCCCTTTATTAATGATGAAAACGGTGTCACGTTGGGGATTTTCAGCCTGCAATGGTACGATAATTTACTGCATTATGCTTCTGGTTTATGGGCGGCAATTGCCGCGTGGAGGTCGCACAAAGATTCCGTATTTTATTTCAAACTGTTTGGCATCATCTATGGGTTAGATGGGGTTTTGGGATTCTTAACAGGCTCAGGCTATTTAGAT
>JAEUQZ010000993.1 GCA_016788965.1 Anaerolineae bacterium
TCACGCCGATGAGCTGGGCGATGTGGGCGTCGCTGTAGCCCGCCCGCTTGAGCTTCCAGAAGTCCTTCTGGTCGAGGCGGTCGAGCGTCAACCCTTTGCGGATAATCGTGTGCTGGATGGCGATGATGCCGGCCATCTGGCGCACGAACCAGGGGTCGAAGCCGGTGGTGCGGCTGACCTCTTCCATCGAGACGCCGTTGAACAGCGCCGAGGCCGTCTGGAAGAGGCGCTGCGCCGTCGGCACTTTGAGCGCGTCAGGGTCGGTCTGTTCGTCGCGCTTGTAGCCGAAGCCGAGCATCCCGATGTCCAGGGCGCGGATGCCTTTTTGCAGCGCCTCCGGGAAGGTGCGGCCAATTGCCATGACTTCGCCGACGGCCTTCATCTGCGGGCCGAGGACGCGATCCACCCCTTTGAACTTCTCGAAGTTCCAGCGCGGGATTTTGACGACCACGTAATCCAGCGATGGCTCGAAGCTGGCCGGGGTGACGCGGGTGATGTCGTTGGGGATTTCATCCAGCGAGAAGCCGACGGCCAGCAGCGC
>JAEUQZ010000994.1 GCA_016788965.1 Anaerolineae bacterium
CGGTCGCCACGCGCGTGCCCTTCGAGTGGCTCGCGACCGGTCGCGGCAACGCGGCCGAATGTCCCCAGATCGAAGTGCCCGCGGTCGCGATCGAGTACGCCGTCGACGACATCGAGGTCCGCGTGCTGGAGGCCGTCCGCAACCTGCCCGCGAAGAAGCGCGCGACGGTCTGCAAGCTGATCGAGGAACTGGCATCGCGGAACTGAGGCGACGTATCGTCGGCAGCGGGGCGGCGAACCCGCGCCATCGTCCGGATCTTGTCACCGCGATGGGAGTTCCGCGACGAGCCCATCCAGGCATGCGATGCAGCGGTCTCCTCCCGCCCGTCGTGCGTCCAACCCGCCGGTGAAGCGCGAGAACGCTGGCAGGATGCTCAGGCCCGGCCGCAACCAGAACGCCGGCCAGCGTCCCGGCAGTCCGGGATAGCGCAGGCGCGGATGCAGGTGCCCGGCGATGACGTGCCGTGATCCCGTGCGTGGCACATGACGCAGTTCGAATGGACCACGCTGCACGTCCTCGACCGCGAGTTCGAGATCCCAGT
>JAEUQZ010000995.1 GCA_016788965.1 Anaerolineae bacterium
TGTCCAGCCACCGGATGCCCGATCCTTATACTCCGTCCGCCATCTCGTCTGGACCTCTCGGACCACCGATCGACCCCGCGTCCAGCAACCCCGTCGGCGGTAGGCGTGGCGACCTGCGTCTTCCGTTCCACCATTCGTCCCCGCCCCTTCACGGGAGCCCCCATGAGTGAGTCCAGACCACCCGATTCCGCTGGCCAGACTCCGTCATCTCCCTCGGGTGCCCTCACGCCCGCGAATCCGGAGGGAGTCGCCGAGGTGCAGCGGGCATACGACCGGATCCGGGCCGAGGTCCACAAGGTGATCGTCGGACAGGACGAGGTCTTGGAGCAGGCTCTCCTGGCCCTCTTCTGCGGTGGCCACGCCCTGATCGAGGGTGTCCCCGGACTGGCCAAGACCCTTCTGGTCTCCACCCTCGCCCGGACGCTCTCTCTCGGGTTCGCCCGCATCCAGTTCACCCCCGACCTGATGCCGTCGGACATGACGGGCACCGAGGTGATCGAGGAAGACAAGGCGACCGGCTCGCGCGAGCTTCGATTCGTC
>JAEUQZ010000996.1 GCA_016788965.1 Anaerolineae bacterium
CACCGTAATGCAGCGGAAGAGAGGAAATTCCGGAAACGGTAACAGAGTAAATTCCACTATTCAGCAGACTTGTTTAACCAGAGACCTGTGAAGTTCTACTAGAGGAGCAGAAAAGATGAGTGATATTGCAAGCCGTGGTTATGCTAACCCTGATGTGCTGGTTTCCACCGACTGGGTGGCAGAGCATCTGAACGATCCGGACATTCGACTGATTGAATCCAATGAAGATCCGCTGCTCTACCCCTCCGGTCACATCCCCGGCGCAGTGCAGGTGGACTGGACGAATGACCTGAACGATCCGGTGCGGCGGGATTACCTGAACCGTGAAGGATTCGAGAAACTGGCGTCACGGATCGGGATCACGAACGATACAACGGTGATTTTCTACGGTGACAAGAACAACTGGTGGGCGGCTTATGCTTACTGGGTGTTCAAGCTGTTCGGGCATAAAAACGCGAAGATCGTGGACGGTGGCCGTTTGAAGTGGGAGAAGGAAGGTCGTGAGCTGACACGCGAAGTTCCCAGCTATCCCGCTACCA
>JAEUQZ010000997.1 GCA_016788965.1 Anaerolineae bacterium
GGGATGCCCTCGAAGGACTTGAGGGGCAAGAGGTGCTTGCTGTCCCCGCTGACGATGGTGTCGGCGCGGGCTTCCAGGGCACAGGCCAGGATCATGTTGTCGGAAGGGTCTTGGGTGATCCGGTCTACCACGACTACACCCGGCGTCATCCGGGCGACATCCGCAATCCCCGCCAGTTCCGCCTGAATCCGATCCACCGATGCCCCCAGCAGCTTCTGAACGCGCGGGTAGGTCAACACCCGGCGAAGCTCCTCGATCATCTGCGGTGAAAACGCCAGATCAAGCTGGCCGTGCTTCCAGGCGGTGTAGATCAGGGAGGGGGCAGTGTCTTTGCCTCGGCTGCCACTCACAAAGACGTTGGTATCGAGGACAAGCAGCATAGGTCAAGGGCGTTGGCGGGCAGCAGCGAAGGCTTCCGCGAAAGCCTCGTCCACCTCGGTGGGATCGTTCAGCGCCAGTTGTTCCCGCACCTGATCCATGAAGGCAAAGAAACGTTCCCGCGACTGCGCCCGCTCCAACTCGCTGTAGACGGGTTCGAT
>JAEUQZ010000998.1 GCA_016788965.1 Anaerolineae bacterium
TGCCCTTCAGGCCGCTGAAGTAGCCGGCCTCGAAGACGACGTTGTCGCGGGGGGCGGACTGCTCGCGCAGGGTCGGGTCGGCCAGGTCGTCATCGCGGGTGAACAGGAAGATGCCACCGAGGGAGCGGGCGGCGGCCTCTTCGATCTGGTCCATGATGGTGCGGCCGGGAATGAAGTCGGTCTGCCAGTCGAGGACGCGCACGCCCAGGCTGTTGAGGTAGCGCTTGATGGCGGCGGCGGTGCTGGCGGAGCTGCTGCAGTAGCCCAGAAAGATGTCGCGGCGCTCGTCCAGTTGCGCTTTCCAGTAGTCGAAGGGCACGCGGAATTCATCCGTGTGCAGCCAGTTCACGTCGGCATCGGAGGCAAACTGCCCCACGTAGCCGCCGAAGCTGCTGTCGAAGACCACCCGGTGCTGCATCTCCCGCTGCACCAGCACCAGGGTGGGCAGGCCCAGGGTGCGCACCAGCGCGCCTTCGTAGTGGTTGAATTCGGTGGGCAGCAGCACGGGTTGGTCGCTGCCGTCCTTGAAGCGCCAGCGG
>JAEUQZ010000999.1 GCA_016788965.1 Anaerolineae bacterium
AGATTGGCCAGCATGGCCGGCGGCAAACCCAGTTCAGCAAAAGACCCGGCGCTACTTGTCTGGCTCATGACGGCCTCAAACCTTGCGCTTGCGAGCCGGCATCGGCCGACGCTGGCGCTGGCCGGGGCGCTGGACTTCGGCTTCCGGCTTCGGCTTGGCAACCAGCAGGTTCTTGACCTTGAGTTTTTCCGTCGCCCGATGGGCCAGGATGGCCTCTGCGACCTGGTCGGCAGTCAGCACCACGGTGGCGTGCTCGCCCTTGACGTTATAGTTGGAAAGATGGTCCTTGATGGCGAACAGGCGCTCGGCCGCGGCGGCCGTCGGCACCAGCGGCTTCTCGCACAACACGTGCAGGCCGGCGGCCAGCAGCCGCGCCGCCTGCGGTTCGTGCAGGTGCGGCGGCGTCAGCACCAGCGCCGCGTGCAGCGGCAGCCGTGCGGCGAGCAGTTCGTCGAGCGACGCGAACGCGGGCACGCGGCCGCCGGCGATCGCCGCGCGCGCGGCCGGATCGGGGTCGGCAACCGCCGCCAGCTGCAGCG
>JAEUQZ010000099.1 GCA_016788965.1 Anaerolineae bacterium
ATCGGCTGACCCAGCCATTCGCTTCACGCCATCATTCAACTTCACCTGGGGCTGTCTGTTCGGCCAGCCCCGGAAACTGAACCTACCGAGGAGATTACACACGGTGGCTGCTGTGACACACCGGCGCCGATCCAGCGCGCCGACAGCGCCCCGCTACACCAGAACCGATGTAGAGGCGCTGAGTGCCCGACAAAATGAACCCCAGTGGCTGCGTGAAAGCCGTCTAGCAGCCTGGGAGCTTTACGAGAACCTGCCGATGCCCAGTCAGGCTAATGAAGATTGGCGACGTACCGATTACAGGCATATCCGCTGGGAAGAGGCGGATCGCCTTATCGTGCCCAACGGAGCGCGATTCGATACCGTTCCGGCAGTGAATCGGGAACCCTTGATTGGAGATCGTCAGGGTGGCTTGATGGCGTTCGTAGATGGCAAGCTCGTGCATCACGAACTCGCCGACGAACTGCGCCAGCAAGGGATCATCTTCACCGACCTCGCAACCGCCTGCAAAGAGCATGAAGACCTGGTCCGCGCAAACCTGATGACTAAAGCGGTACTCCCCAACGACGGGAAGTTCGCTGCGCTCCACGCCGCCTTGTGGACACATGGTGTCTTCGTCCATGTCCCAGCCGGTAAAGTCGCTGAAATCCCACTTCATGTGGTGATGTATAACACACATGACGGCGCTAGTATGGGGCATGTTCTCGTGGTACTGGAAGAGAATTCACAAGCCACGGTGCTGGTCGATTACGCTTCAGCGGAAGCTCAGAGCCAGTCAGCCTACATCGGCGCGACTGAACTACTGGTCGGCGATGCGGCTAATTTGCAGTACGTGGCACTCCAGGACTGGAACCGACTCACCTATGAATTCAGCCATCAACGTGCCCGCGTGGGTAATGATGCCAACCTGGATTGGATCGCTGGCACAATGGGTGGACGGCTCGTCAAGGCTTACATGGAGATTGAATTGGATGGCAAAGGGGCGAATGCCCGGATGTCCGGGTTCTTCTTCGCCGACGACGAGCAGATTTTCGACCACGATACCCAGCAGAATCATAATGCGCCCCTTACCGTCTCCGATCTACTCTTCAAGGGCGCAGCTCGCGACAACAGCCGCACGGTCTGGCAAGGGATGATCAAGTCGCTTCCGAAGATGCAGAGGATCGATGGCTATCAGGCCAGCCGTAATCTGCTCCTCAGCGAAGATGCTCGCATGGATGGTATTCCCGGCCTGGAAATCGAGGCCGATGATGTCAAATGCTCGCACGCAGCGACGTTCGGTACATTGGAAGCCGAGCCTATCTTCTATCTCATGAGCCGGGGGATTGAGCGTTCAACCGCTCAACTGATGGTCATCGATGGTTTCTTCGATGAACTGCTTCAGCGTATCCCCTTCGAGCGTGTCCGCGAGCGGCTGCAGGCTGCGATGGAAGCGAAGATCGTCAAGTAGGATCGCAGCGGGCGCAACACGATGGAAAGGCGTGTCTATCCTGTTGACGCGCCTTTTTGTTACAATGAGTCCAGAGAATCGAGGCTGAAGATCGCCATGTCAACGTCTGAATCCATCACACTGCCCTACTCTGTCGAGGCGATTCGTGCCGACTTCCCGATCTTGCATCAGATGCATCATGATGATGTCCCCCTGATCTATCTGGACAATGCCGCGTCGAGCCAGAAACCAGCCATCGTCATTGAAGCGATTGATGCTTACTATCGCCAGTCCAATGCGAATGTTCATCGCGGCATCCACAAACTCAGCGACGCCGCTACCGAAGCCTATGAAGGGGCGCGGCTCAAGGTTCGCAAGTTCATCAACGCAGGTAGCAAACGAGAGATCATCTTCACGCGGGGAACTACCGAAAGCATCAATCTGGTCGCACAGACATGGGGCAGAGCCAACCTCGAACCCGGTGATGTGATTATCTCGACCGTGATGGAGCATCACGCCAATATTGTCCCCTGGCAAATTCTGGCTGCCGAAAAAGGGTTCACTATCCGCTATGTTCCAGTATTGCCTGACGGCACGCTCGATCTGGATGTGCTGTACGGCTGGCTCCGGACCGAGCCGGTGAAACTGGTCACGGTCGCGCACGTCTCCAATGTCCTGGGAACCGTCAACCCGGTCGAAGAAATCACTCGACGCGCTCACGAGGCCGGAGCCAAAGTGCTGGTTGATGGCGCACAGAGCGTCCCTCACCTGCCAGTGGATGTGCAGACCATCGATGCGGACTTCTTCGCCTTCAGCGGCCACAAAATGGTGGGGCCGACCGGAGCAGGCGTGTTGTATGGCAAACGCGACATTCTGGAAGCCATGCCGCCGTGGATGGGCGGTGGTGACATGATCGCGCGGGTCACGCTCGAAGGCAGTACGTGGAATGATCTGCCCTACAAGTTTGAGGCTGGAACTCCGGCGATTGCACCGGTCGTGGGGCTTGGATATGCGGTTGATTACCTCATGGGCATCGGCATGGACAAGATACACGCCTACGAACAGGCCATCACACAGTATGCCCTGGATCGTCTGGCTGAAGTGACTGGTCTAACTGTGTATGGCCCGGAGGCTTCGCAAAAAGGCGCGGTCGCAGCGTTCACTTTCCAGGACATTCATCCTCATGACCTTGCTCAGGTGTTGGATACCTTTGGCATCGCCATCCGGGCAGGCCATCACTGCGCGATGCCGCTTCATACCCACCTCAAACTGAACGCGACAGCTCGCGCCAGTTTCTATCTCTACAACACATTTGCAGAGGTGGATGCGTTAATTGATGCGCTCTACATATCACGGCGCAAACTCACTTTGTGAGGGACGAAAGGACTTCGGCTATGGATCTGTATCGTGAGATCATTCTGGATCATGCACGGAATCCCCGTCATCCGGGAATACTTGATCCTGCCGATGTCGATCATGAGGAACATAATCCGCTCTGTGGCGACCGACTCCGGTTAACGATGCGTGTCAACAATGAGGGGACTATTACGGATGTGGCCTGGGACGGGAATGGCTGCGCGATCAGTCAGGCTGCGGCTTCAATGCTGAGCGAAGAAATGGTGGGAAAGAAGCTCGAAGATGTCCGCAAGATCACGAAAGAAGATGTTTTCGAGATGATCGGCATCCCCCTGACCATCAACCGGGTCAAATGCGCCCTCCTGGCGCTGAAGACCCTGGTCATCGGAACGCAGGGATTAGCTCAATGGCAAACACTCGAAGATCAGGACGAGGATTGATCTCTCATGTCACCGACTCAAACCAATGAATTCATCGCGGTTGCATCAACTGATGAAATACCGCCAGGAGAACGGCTGGTTGTGGAATACGGACGCCGCTGGGTAGCGATCTTCAACGTAGAGGGTTCCTACTATGCGGTCGAGGACATCTGCACGCATGATGACGGACCGCTGGCCGAAGGCAGACTGGATGGATGCACTCTTGAATGCCCGCGACATGGCGCAACCTTTGATATCCGAACAGGGAAAGTGCTGAGCGCGCCTGCCCTGGTGGATGTGCCGGCCTATGCCGTTCGGATCGTGGACAACCAGATTCAGATCGCGGGTCGCGCCTAAAACGGCGAATTGGGATTGGTCACGTAGTTTGAACGCCCGCGAGTCCGTGGGCGTTTTACTTGCGGGAGAGAATGGCTATGCTTCCAATGCAAGACATTTACCAGGGTCGCACGTTAGTGCTGGGACACCGGGGGGCCAGCGGCAGCGCGCCGATGAATACGCTGCCTGCCTTTGATCTGGCCCTGACTCAGGGCGCGGACGGGATCGAACTGGATACCCATCTGACCAAAGATGGTGTGCTTATTGTGTTGCATGATTTCACGGTCGATCACACGACGGATGGGAATGGCTATGCGCGAGACTTGACCCTGGCCGAAATCAAACGGCTCGATGCAGGTCACAAGTTCAGCGAATCATTCCGAGGAACACGTATCCCTACGCTTGATGAAGTCTTTGAAAGTGTGGGAGGTAAGCTCCTCATCAATGTCGAGATCAAATCCGAAGGACAGGATACGGACGGCGTTGAACAGTCCCTCGCCGATTGTATCCGACGGCATGGTCTGCAGAGCAGCATCATTGTCTCGTCGTTCAATTCCTATGCTCTACAGCGTTTCCGGCAGATCCTGCCCGAAGTACCCATTGGCTATCTATATGCTCCAGATTGGATGTTCTGGCCGGAAGTCATGGACGCGATTCCGCATGAAGCCAGACACCCTCATCACAGTGTGATTGACGTGGCCTACATGAAGTCCGCGCGTGAACACGGCTGGCGCGTGAATACGTGGACGGTCAATGATCCACAGGAAGCACGACGGTTGCGCGACCTGGGTGTGGATGCCATCATCACGGACTACCCCGCTCGCATGATCGAGGCGCTGCGTGGGTAGTCTGAGTCACGCTTGGTGGGGGCTGGTTCGTTTTGGGTTCCGGTTGCTCTACAACGAAATGGCTTTCACCTATGATCTGGTGAGCAGTGTTGTCTCTCTGGGATCATGGCGGTGCTGGCAGCGTGCTGTCCTCAACCATCTGGAGATTCCGAAAGACGGCATAGTCCTGGAACTTGCACACGGAACCGGCAATCTCCAGATCGATCTCCACGCAGCGGGCTATCAGCATTGTATCGGATACGACCTATCGCCCTACATGGGACGAATCGCGCAGATGAAGCTTCATCGACTGCGCCTTCCCGTAAAGCTGGTTCGGGGGCGGGCACAGCAGCTACCCTTCTCCGAGGCGCGATTCGATGCTGTCATCAGTACCTTCCCTACCGATTTCATCGTCGCACCGGAAACTCTCCAAGAAGTACACCGTGTTTTGAAACCGGAGGGGCAATTCATCATCGTGCCCAATGGCATTCTGACTGGTGGCGGAGCTGTAGAAGGCGGCCTGGAATGGTTGTATCGAATCACCGGGCAGAGGGGCGGCGAACCAGGGCGATCTATCGATGACTTCCTGCGACCTTATGGATTCACAGCGGAAGTATTCACTGAACGGTGTCCGCGCAGCGTGGCTCAGGTCATTGTGGCCCGAAAACGCGATATTGGGTAAACCAGACGAGAATGGGGCTGGATTTCGAGCGGCCACCATGCTAAACTTTTGCCCAGACTGATGGTGGCTATAGCTCAGTTGGTTAGAGCGTCTGGTTGTGGCCCAGAAGGCCGTGGGTTCAAGTCCCACTAGCCACCCTACATCAAGCGTCCCCAAGAGGGGCGTTTTTGATTCGCGGCTACACCGGACGGCGGAGCCTCACCAATCGACGGCGCAGACGGAGCCGTAACCCAGAGCGGGCGGGAACATCTGAAGATGAAGCCGGCTCAACCTCATCAACGACCAGGGGATAGTCACCCGTTTGCAGCCTGGGAGATTCGATGGGAACGGCAGGTATCTTCTGGCTCTCGCTGGGTTTGGGCAAACCGAACAGGTCAAAAACACTGAGCTTCGATGTATCGGATGTCGAGGGAACGGGTTCTTCAATCCGCACTGGTTCTGAAGCAGATGATTCCTCGGCAGGTATCGATGGAGCGACTTCCGACGATTTCCCCTCTGGGAGTGAAGCCACTCTCGCTGAGGAGGGAGCTTCAATCGTTGACGCTTTAAGCTCGGCTGCGATAGTCGGGGACGGAACAGGCTCCACGACCGAAACCGAGACATTCGATGAATCCGGCGTGGGCGGCTGCGCTGTCTCAAGCTCCGAAGGCTCCAGAGCCGTATCAGGACTAATCAGGATATCATCGCTCGATGGATCAGATGCCTCGGTGACAGCAATAGGAATACGCGGCCGGGTATCTTCCTCAGAAACAGGTGGTTCCGCAATCGGGAGCGGGGACGAAGAACGGGGAGCCTCGGCCAGTTGGTCGTCTTTGCCGGGGTGGCGAGGGCGATACTGAGACCGTTCCTGGATCCCAGGCGCGTCCCGCATGAGTGACTTGGACTCTCGAAGTTCACCGCCAGCCGACTTCTGCATGGCTTTCCACAGGCTGCGGAGGCTGTCCACCAGCACCGATTCAAGCTGGCGACGCATCCCAACTGCATCGCGCATCCCGCCGAGTACACCACCAACTTCGTAGGTGAGGGTCCACTGAACGATGGTTCCTTCGGGAATCTCCTGGAGGCGGATGCGGCCTTTGCCTTCTTTGAACGGCAGCCCATCGACGAAGATGTATTCGTAGCCGATCCCGTCGTACCAGGCGGTCACTTCAAGGACATACTCGCGCCCAGAACCAGACGAATAGCGCCAACGAAGTCCTTGACCGCTGCGATGCGCCGGGGTCAGGATAGACAAGCTTTTGCAGTCCACCTGCCAAGACGGATTATTGGTCACGTCGCTGATGAAATCCCAAATGGAGGCAGCGGATTTCGGAATGAGAATGCGGTGATCGATTGTGGTCATCCAGTAAGACCGATGATCCAGTGAATGATGTAGTTCAAACGAGCGGATTATGTTACACTGTCTTCGGTGTAGATTGTACCATAGTCCAAGCGAAGATCAACCAGACTGGTTGTTACAAGGACGACAGGCTTGCCGGCTCCCACACTGGTATTTGGGTTCATCCTGGCGACCCTGCTGGGCGCGGTATTCCACCTCATTATGGGTGGGGACGTGAGACGGTTGGCATTGTTCCTGCTCGCAGGTTGGATCGGGTTTGCGATTGGGCAGCTTATCGGTGTGATTGCAGACATCGACCTCCTACGAGTTGGGACACTGCGGGCGTTTTCTGCCGGTCTCGGAGCAATCATCACGTTGATCCTTACGCACTTCCTGACCTATGATCGAGGGAATTCTAAACGGGTTTCCCGTTGAGGCGCAGTCATGAGCGAACGGCGTCCATCCACTGGTTCCTCTACCCCAGACCAGTCCAGCGGTGAGGCTGGAAAAAACATCCAACGCTATGTGTATCTGGGCGCGGGCGGGTTGGGAGCCATTATCCTCGTCCTTTTCCTGATCGGTTTAGTGCTGGCTGTACTGACTCCGGTCGAGGCAACCGGGGCGAGGCTTTCGTACATCCGCAATATCTTCCTCATCATCATGGTGCTGGAGGGTATCGTCATCATTGGGGCGATCAGCACCTTGATCGTCCAGGTGACACGTCTGGTCAACCTCCTACAGAGAGAATCACGACCGATCCTGCACGATGCGCGGCAGGCCGTTCAGCAGGCGAAGGGAACGGTGGGGTTTGTCAGCGAAACCGCGACCGCTCCGATTATCCGCGCCGGGGCATTCCTGGCCGGGGTGCGAGTCTTCACGCGGGAAGTCGGCGGTATCCGGCGGGCGGTGCGGCGAACGGTGAAACCGGACAAGGGAGCCTCCAATGGAACCTCGTGATGAAGGACTGGATCGAGGTCTGCTGCTCGGCGGGTTTTTGTTCGGATTGATCGCCGGAGCATTGATCGGACTGTTCCGGGGGCCACGACTCAATCAAGAACTCCTCCAACAGATCAGCGATTCCAGCGGGCAAATCCGCGGAAAACTCGATTCGGTTATCCCGACTGACCCGGTGACGCAGAGCCTCAGTGAAGGCAAGGCAGCGGCTCGACAGCGCCGTGCCGAACTCGGATTGAGCCGCTAACGGCTCAGGCTTCCAGGCGACTCAGCGCGACTGGAATTGAATCGAGAACATCTCCAGCGATCACACTCCGCGTGTTTCCGTGTCGTTCCGCAGCCAAAACACCAGCCAATCCATGAAGATAGCCAGCCGTGACGGACGCCTCGAACGGTTCGACTCCCTGAGCCAGGAAGCCGACGATCAGGCCGGCGAGGACATCTCCTGTCCCGGCGGTGGCAAGGGCGTCGGTCTTGAAGGGAAGGACGGACTGCCGGCCATCTGGGGCAGTGATGAGGGTGTGAGCGCCTTTTAGTACAACAACCGCGTTCCAGGCCGCGGCGCAATCACGGGTTAGCGGCCAGCGGTTGGACAGGACTTCAGCGACGGTTCGGTTGGTCAAGCGGGACATCTCGCCGGGATGCGGTGTGAGGACGGCGTTGGCTGGCAAGCGCGTGAGCGCATCGGGCAGACTTGCCAGCAGGTTCAAGCCATCGGCGTCGATGATCCAACGGGAAGGTGCGTCCGAGTCAGGAACCGTGGACAGGAAACGCTCCATTAGCCCGCGCGTACCAGGATGAACGCCCCACCCTGGCCCCAAAAGGGCGGCATCGTAGCGAGGGAAGTATTCGCTCAGGGTGGACTGGGCATCTGGCTGAAGGACGCCATTCTCGGAGGGGAGCGGCAGCCAGGTGGGTTCGAGGAGCCGACCGCTCAGGGCAGTAATCACCGGAGCAGGGGATGCGACGGTCACAAGCCCTACCCCGCCCCGATAGGCAGCCATAGCTGAAAGACCGGCAGCCCCGACATAATGGGTCGAACCCGCGACGATCAAGGCTCTGCCGAAGGTTCCTTTATTGGCGTTGGCCGAACGCGAGGGGAGCATCTCAGAAACGGCCTCGCCATCGGCAAGCGTTCGGATCTCGGATTGGAGTTCGGGCAAGCGGTCAGAAATCCCGATGGTGGCGACACGAAGCTGACCGACCGCGGTCGCGCCGGGGAACTCGAACAATCCGGGCTTGGCCGCGATGAAGGTCAGGGTTTCGTCAGCGGGGATGGTGTTGGGATCGAGCGCACCGGTATTGCAATCCAAGCCGCTGGGACAATCTACGGCGATGACATAAGGGCGAAGCCGAGGGGCAGGTTCCGGAACATCGGGCGTGATGATTCGGCCTGCCTGATCGGAGGGCAGTTGATCGTCGTTGAGGGCTTGATTGACCGCGCGAAGCAAGCGAGCCGAGTCCGCCCGCAGGGGAAGGCGAACCCCGATGCCGTAGAGCGCGTCGAGGAGAACATCGGAACTGGCGACCATGTTGCGGAGTACACGACCGTCGCGGTCAGGTTCGGCGTAGGCGAGGAAGACACGCGCTTCGCGGGCGGCCACAAAGTTCCGGTCATCGTCGGGGCGGGGCTTGAGGAGATAGCAACGCACCTGGGCGGGGGTTTCCTGGGCGATAATCCGAGCGGCGACGAGGCCATCTCCGCCGTTGTTACCTGGCCCCACCAAGACAGTGATACGGGCGTCAGCACGGCCAGCAAGAAGCTGGATGACCCGGTTAGCGAGGGCACGACCCGCATTCTCCATCATGCGGTCGTAGGAGAGGCCGGAGGCATCAGCGGCGGATTCCACCGCACGCATGTGTTCTACGGAGATGACTTTGAGCATGGGCGGGGTCCTCGCGCGAAACCTTGTACCAGGAAAGAAACAGAACTTCTTGTGGCGTAAATGGCGGCAATGGCGGCAGTGCCGTCAGGGTTAGACATGGCGACAATTCGTTGCTGATAGTTTATGTGTAGCTTTTAGCTGATAGCTTATAGCTACTAGCCATACGGAATGCTTCAGGCAGCGACGATGAGAATTGTGATAAGAATGAGAATGTGAGAATCTTGAGAATTGTCGGAAATGTCGTCATTGTCGTCGGTGTCGTCAGTGTCAGTGAAGCTGATAGCCCGATAAGACGAAAAGTCCGAAATGTCGTCCATGCCGGACGGACAATTGTTGCGGCAATTTCGGCAATTGCGGCAGTTGCGGAGCGGCAAATTGGGGACAACATCCTTACATGCAAGGGAGAGTTGCCGCAAATGCTGCAAATGCAAGTCCGCGAAAAGTTGCAAATGTTGAAAATGTTGCAGTTGCAACTGCGCGATTCCTGCAACTGCAATGGGATGCGAAATTCGCGCGTCATCGATTGTGAAGGTGCGGCAGGAGCGGTCTCGGACGGCAAATATGGCTCCCTGTATCCCTACGATAGCACAAAATGGAGTGGAAAGGGTGACATTTTGTCTACTTTTGCGCCATAAAATCGGAGGGAAGAATATCTAACCGCAAAGACGCAAAGGGAGGCTTCGCACAGACGCAAAGGACGCAAAGAAAAGAAGTACGAATTGAACTGCCAAGTCCCTATGAAATGGCATCACACCCCACGACGAAAATCCAATGCAGATTCTAACCGCTGAGACGCAGAGAACGCAGAGATCATACGGAGGGAGTGGGGGATATTCAGAGCAGGGAAATCCCGGACGGGCAGAAGCCCATCCCAACCAAGACGGTGTTTGAGGGAGGCGAGCGTCTGTTAGGGGGATGTCCATAAAAGGGCGTTACGGCACAAAGGGATGACCATTGGCAGCATCGGTGCAGGATGTAACTTCGGCTACCCCCGGCCTGCGGATGGTTCAGTGATCGCGGTCTACGACCATGTTGGCGAGGTCTATCAATCCGCGACGGGCAGCGGAGTCGGGGAGTACCGACAGGGTGCTGATGGCAAGGTCGGCCAAGCGTCGGGCATTGAGGCGAGCTTCATGGATGGCATCGCCCTGAAGCAGTTTCTGTTTGATCGAGGTGATCGGATCGGCGGGAACCTGCTCGGTCAGAACCGCTTCGGCGACGGCTACGCCATTGGAGGCATCGCCGTTGGTTTTGTAGGCGGCGACATAGCCGCGCCCCTGAGCGAGGTCGATACCCGAGGTTTTGCCAAGCTGGGTCTCGTCGGCAGTCAAGTCCAGCACATCGTCGATGATCTGAAAGGCGAGACCGACATTGAATCCGTACTCGCCGAGGGCTTCGATGTGCTGCGGATCAGCACTGGCAAGCTTGCCACCAAGCACTGCCGAGGCTCTGAACAAAGCGGCCGTCTTGCGGGCGATGATCTGATAGTAGACTTCGCGGGTGAAGTGGTTGTCTTTGACGGCGGCAGCCTGAAGGGTTTCGCCTTCGACGAGTGCCACGGTAGCATCAGCCAGATCTACGTTGAGGTCTTTGTAGGGAGCCATCAACTCATAGACTTTGGTGAAGAGAAAGTCTCCGGTCAGGAGGGCAAACGTGCGACCCCACTTGGCATTCACCGAAGGGCGGCCCCGGCGGACGACACCATGATCGTTGATGTCGGCATGGACGACGCTGGCGGTATGGACGAGTTCGCCGGCGGCGGCCAACGGGACGGCGCGTTCCAGGTGGGTTCCGCCACAGGCTTCGTAAGCCAGAAGGAGCATCCGGGGGCGGACTCGTTTGCCACCCGCTGCGAGAATGTGATGGCTGGCTTCCTGGAGTATTTTGACGTCGGAGTGAACCACCTCGAACATCCGGGTTTCCACCAGGTGCATCGCATCATTGGCTGTCATGCTGGCTCACCTCACCGTCCAATTGTCCATTTGTTACATTCAGAACAAACTAAATCTAGTATACATTGGCCGCTAAGCCAAGTCAACGCAGCCGAGTGAATTCACATAAGACACTCAGTTTGCCGCCAGGACACGCGCACCCCGTGAGGATACGCGGCTGCTGCGGGAGACACAAGGTATTTGGGCGTTGTCATAAACAGACTGCATGGCTGCCGCGGCGGCGCGAGCATGCGGCTCGGAGTCGCAGATGGCACACAGGGTTGGCCCTGCCCCGCTGATGACTACGGCGAGCGCACCCGCCCGTTTAGCGGCAACGCGCACCTCGGCCAGCATAGGCATCAGGTGGGCGCGGGCAGGTTCAATGATACCGTCACTTTCCATCGCCTGGGCCATGGCTTCCACGTCGTCCCGGTAGATGGCATCGATGAGGCGGGCGACGGCAGCGGTTTGACGCACCATATCCCGGAGGGGCACGGTGGCGGGCAGCACGGAACGGGCCATGGCGGTTGGCACGGCGATATCGGGCGTGACCATCGCCAAGTGGAGCGCAGTGGGTATGGGCATCCGGCGGATGCGGGTCGATTCAATGCCGCTGACCAGGGTGATGCCACCGAATAAGCACGGCCCCACATTGTCCGCGTGATAACCGCTGACGGCGGCTTCGCCATCAAGCGCGGCGGGGAGCAACTGTTCGGCAGAAAAGGGATAACCGAGTATGGCGTTGACGGCCACGGCGGCGGCGACGGCGCTGGCCGCGCTGCTGCCGAGTCCGCTCGCCAGGGGCAGACGCTTGAACAGGGTGAGGCGCACACCACGATCTACACTGAGCAAACGGAGGACACTGGCCGCAGCGACACCAGCGGTATTCTTGGCGGGATCACGGGTCAGCTTACCGTCATCGCCTTCGATGTGGGCAATTTCGACGCCGGGCGCATCCATGAGTTCGGCGCGGACAATATCACCGGGTTCTTCAAGTGCCAAACCTAAAATATCGAACCCCACGCCGAGGTTCGCCATGGTGGCTGGGGCAAACACCTCAGCACTGGTATTCATCATAAGAAGTTGTTATCCTTGCGACGCGCCACGAGAAGTTTCATTCATCGCGGGAAAACCATGCCGAGCATACTACAATGTATGGATTGTGGTAGACAATACCCAATCAACGAGGTGATTTACAACTGTTCGCAGTGCGGGGGTTTGCTGGATGTTCAGCATGATCTGGAACATCTCCGCCACACGGTGACGCGAGAACAGTTGGATGCCCGGCTCGGCACACTGGAACGTCCGTATCATAGCGGGGTGTGGCGCTATAAAGAACTGATCAACCCGGATGTCCCGAATGATCTGATCGTCAGCCGACCGGAAGGCAATACGAATCTGTACGATACGCCTCAGTTGGCACGCTGGGCGGGCGTGAGCCGCCTGTACCTCAAGCATGAGGGGGAAAACCCGACCGGATCGTTCAAGGATCGCGGGATGACGGGCGGGGTGACGCAGGCACGTGTGCTGGGGGTCGAGCGAGTGGCGTGCGCTTCTACAGGGAACACGTCGGCGTCGCTGGCGGCGTATGCCGCCTGGGCGGACATCGAGGGGATCGTGTTCTTCCAGAACAAGCAAGTGGCGATGGGCAAGTTGGCTCAGGCGATTGCCTATGGCGCGACGGCGATTCAGGTGAACGCGGACTTTGACCGCAACCTGGAACTGGTGCGCGAGGTGGCCGGGAAGCTGGGCATCTATGTGCTGAACTCGGTCAATCCCTTCCGGCTGGAGGGGCAGAAGACGATCATGTTCGAGACGATCCAGCAGCTCCGCTGGGAGGTTCCCGATTGGATCGTCTGTCCGGGGGGAAACCTGGGCAATAGTTCAGCATTTGGGAAGGCACTGCAAGAGATGTACCAGATCGGGCTGATCGACCGAATGCCGCGGATCGCCATCATTCAAGCTGAAGGCGCGAATCCGCTGTATCAGAGCTACCAGCAGGGGTTCAAGGGGCTGGAACCTGTCCAGGCTGAGACGATTGCTACGGCGATCAAGATCGGCAATCCAGTTAACTATGCGAAAGCCGTGCGGGCGATTCGCTGGACGGACGGCGTGGTCGAAGAAGTCAGCGATCAGGAAATCATGGATGCGAAGGCGCTGATCGACCGGCGCGGGATTGGGTGCGAGCCAGCCTCGGCCTGCTCACTGGCAGGCGTGCAGAAGTTGGTGAGCAAGGGCATCATCCGCCCTGATGAGATGGTGGTGGGCATCCTGACCGGGCATGTCCTCAAGGATGCGGACGCGGTGATCGACTACCATCGCGG
>JAEUQZ010000009.1:0-2073 GCA_016788965.1 Anaerolineae bacterium
CTTGATCTGCAACCGGGGTTATCGGTTACGCTGTCGGAAGCAACTGGGGCGGCTGTCACCCGCTATGTCCATGCCCCACGGGGGATTCACGCCCAGAAGGATTCGAGCGGTAATTGGGACTGGATGATGCAGGATGGATTGGGCAGTGTACGGGCGGTCGCCGATAATGATGCGGGCGTGCTGTGGAACGGCAGTACGGCTCCCTATGGTGACTACTTCGGCGAGGTCGGGACGCGCCAGAGCAACTATGGCTTCACCGGGGAGTATACCGATCCGATCACCGGGCAGGTGCATCTGCGAGTGCGGGATTACAACCCGGCGTTGGGCGTGTTTGGCAGTCTTGATCCGTTTGAGGGTATGGCCGGGAGGCCGATGAGCCTCAATGGGTATGCGTGGGTTGAAGGGAATCCATCAAACCTGGTTGATCTGTCGGGTGCAGAACCTATCCCGGTAGAGACATGTAGTCGCTCACGTTCATCCCTATCTGATGATGAAGTGGCTCGCTGTAACTATGGTGCTTGGCTATTGGGGTTTTATCCTGAAAGTGGCAGCCTTGAATATTGGTTGAGGTTTACGGGAGATAGTTTAAGAGAGCTATTCTGGAAACGAAACGATGGAATAGACTACGCATTTGTTCCGTGTAATTTTGTTGCATTAGGGAACAAAGAAATAGGAGCTGTGAACGTACTACGCCGCATGGAAGAATACTTGGGGCATCCCCTGGAGTTTTCCGAAATACTTGCCATGATATGGCGTTCAGAAGTTTCCACAATTTATGATGTTCCCCCTTCACAACTTTTACAGCAACAGCTTGACCATAACATGACCCTGTCGGCTGCTGGTAATTCCATGGAACAATTCCAAAGAAACCTTAGGACGGCAATTTATCGTCAATTTCATGGAGAATGCAAGCGCGAAGGTGTTCGAAGTGGGATATGTGGTGCAGATAGGTTAATCCGAGATTTGTTATCAGGTATTCAGGGTTGGTATGATGCAGATGGATATTTCAACGGCTGGGAAAATTACCTAGAAATTGCGAAGTTTCAACAGTCTTCTCCTCCTCCTGGAGGAGGAGAAGGAGGAGGGCAATGTGGTCAAGGTTATACATGGGGAAATCTACCCTCAACGGAGATTCCACTTGATCCGCCAGTCATTGGAAAATCTCATATCATCGACTGGATTTACTTTAAGAGCGGAAATTACAAGTATTTTGTAATTCAAGAACCCTCATTTTGTGCAAGTACAGCCAGACTTTATCCATCAAATCTATCTGGAATTTGTTTATAATATAGTGATAATTTTATATACTCAAAGGTAGGGAATGCAATGTCAAACAAGTTTGGACTTTTACTTGTCAGCTTGTGTTTGATTATACTCTGTCTTTCACAATACAGTAACCAAATAGCTGCCGCACCTGATGATTATATATCACTTAGCAAAGAGGAAGCACTTGCTGTATTAGCTTTCCCCTTATACAAGGACCAAATAGATGGATACTACATGCCAGGTGTGGATCTGCAGAACGCTTATTTGCCCAATGCCCGTTTTTTTCGCGCTACTCTGGTCTCAGCAGATCTTCGTGGGGCGTTCCTAACAACTGCTAATTTTCGTCAGGCAGATTTAAGGCTGGCGCAACTATCCAATGCGGACTTGACTTTTGCTGAGTTTGATAATGCTAATCTTGCAGACGCGGACTTGAGCGAATCCAATTTATTCTTGGCGAGTTTCTACAGCGCTAATCTTTCCGGTGCTTCTCTTCGTGGTGCTAAACTACATGGTGCTTTATTTGCAAAAGCAATTCTACCTAATGGATCGACCTATAAGGAAGGGGATGATCTTGTAGCACTATTTGGTGCGCATGAAAACCCATAACAAGTACGATGGCGAAGGACGCCCGAACCCCCAACCGGATCACAGAGAGATGCCGCCGAATGAAGTCTAGGCGGCTTTCGGGAGCGCCTGCTGGAAGCGGTGAACGAACTCTCCTGGACTCATAATCGGGATGCCCTCGAAGGACTTGAGGGGCAAGAGGTGCTTGCTGTCCCCGCTGACGATGGTGTCGGCGCGGGCTTC
>JAEUQZ010000009.1:2082-27795 GCA_016788965.1 Anaerolineae bacterium
TGGCTCATCCACCCTGCATACACCGCCGCTTCAAATGCCTCATGACTATCCGAAACCGAGATGTACATGTCATGTCCACCCGGCAGGTTGGTCATCACCAGCTGCGGGTTTTTCGCCAGCGCCTCTTTGACCAGCGCCGGAGCCACCTGGCGCGGCGAGTTGATGTAGATCGTCTCGGTCGCCTCATCGATCCGCCAGAACAGCCCCCTGCCCTTCCGCACGATCCGGGTGTAGTGGTCGCGCGTGATCGCCACGCCAAACCCCTCTAGGGCTTCGTACAATGCCCGACGCGGGACTTTTCCCGATCCGCCTTCCCGACGCACCAGTTCCCGCGCCACACACCAGATACGGAATTCTGCGGCCTTGTGCAGGGCAATACACAACCGTCCCGTCTCCACATCCATGCGGATCGGTTCGACCGGAGCTTTTCGACTCGTCTGGGCTTCGGCCAGCGCCTCAGCCAGCTGGGGCACAGCCCGCTTCGGGAAGAGAAGCCGCAGCGCCTCCTCCCGTTCAGGGCAGAGATATGTTTCTGCTGCGATCTTCTGGGCGTAGTGCGCCTTCAGCGCCTCATCGCCTCGATTGGCAACCACACGAGCCACAACCAGTGCCCGGTTGCGTGGGTTGCCACCAAGTTCATGCCACAGAGTATCGACAAGTGCCCTAGAATCAGAAAACATCGCCACCACTCACATACCTTTATGCCTGTGAGAGCAGCGGTTTTCATAAAACTGGGTAAAAACTTGCCTTGTCGGAAAAATTGAGGGTATAATCTCAACAGACAAGGGGTGAATAATGACCCCAGCCACCGCCCTCTCACGAGGGAGCCATAACAAGCACCCGTAAGTTTCTCAGGCCGACGGGTGTTTGTGTTTTATAGAGGGTATCTTACCTGCCCTCTCCTAATCGCTTCTATGATTGTTTAGCTCTCCCCTAGATTTCATTCCTTCAACAACACCTTTAGCATAGGAGTGCCCAATTTCTCGTAGCAACTCCTCAACTCGTTGATGCGCCTTGTCCAAATCTGCTTTCAATTCCGCTATCCGTTGTTCCCGTTCGTTGGTTCGTTGCTGTTCAGACTCTAACTTTACCTCTAGGCGGATTTTTTCTTCTTTTGCAGCTTCAGCAGCTTTTAACTCACTTCGTGCTTCATCAAGTTGTCGCTGCAACTGGATCATGCTGCGTTGCAGATACTCTACTTCAATAGATAACCGCTGCTCTTTTTCACCAATGACTAATGCTTGAACCTCATCTGGATACATCGGCGGTGGGTTTCCGCGTTGCCCATTATCAAGGCTACCGTGGATATCATCGTAAACCATTCCCTGTTTTTTTTGCTCAGCAATCAGGGCAAACACACGCAAATCATCGGAAGAATACATCCGATGTTTGCCTTTTCCTGGCGTTGCCGTAGGCGACAAATGCCGTTCAAACTCGTCGGCCCAGTTCCGAACGGTTTCTAGCGCCACCCCAAATATGGTGGCAACATGTCGGCTACTATAGAGGTGATCTTGTGCCATGTACAGAAAGATACCCTCGTTTTGGCTTTCATGCAAAAATCAACAAAAGTCAAACTACCACCTGGTACTAGGTAGTACCAAATTTGCCGCATTCTTTTCAAATACACATAATTGCGCCACATTTGTTTTTTTATCCGTTATGTGGTACAAAAGCACAAAGTGTCAGAGGCTTATAGTGCCACAGCGAGGGCGACATGGAAATCCGACGAAACACCCTTCAGAAGATCACCCGCTTCCGGCTGCGCTTCACCTTCTGGCTGGACATGCACAAGGCCGACGAGCATGACCTGGCCGAAACCATCGACACCCTCAAGTCCCGGAAGCTGTTTGTCAAGACCATCCGTGATGGCATCCGCTTGGTGTGCAGCCTGATGGAAGGGCGGCTGGATGTCCTCTTCGATCTGTATCCCTGGGTTCGGGAAGAGTTCGAGCAGCGTGCCGCCGGACGCGCCTCCCAAACCCTGGAAGCGCAGCTGGCTCGGCTCGAACTCCTGATGGGGCAGGGGGGAGGCTTGGGGCCACTCCCACAAAGCGCCGGGCCGAAGCCACTGCAATCGCCCGCGCTGGCGCTCCCGCGCTTCGACGACGAGGGGGAGGACATGCCGATCCTCCTCACCCGAAGCGCATCGACCAATGTGGCCTACAACCTCATCAACTCGATGAAGAACTTGCAGTGAGGGGAACGAAAAGTCCCGCAGTCGCGTGCAGGACTTTTACCGATCTCAAGCCCCGTGGAGGGGGGCTTCTATGGCCGATTATATCGCAAGTGTCGATGCCGGTAACGGCGGAACCAATGCCGTCCTGTCTCAGGGCAAAGGCGGCTACAAGAGCTTCTACACCCCCAGCGTTCGCGCCGCCGCCACTGGCGACAGCCTGGGTCTGGGGAAGGGCTGGGAACTGGACTACGACTTCGTGGACTGGAACGGCCACCGCTATGTCGTCGGCGATGATGTCATCCGGGTCACCCGCCGCCAACTGGAACACCACATGGGGGCGCAGCGTTATGGGAACGAGATGCATCAATTCCTGGTCGCCACCGCCCTGGCCCGCCTGGGCGTCAAATCGGGCAGCATCGATCTGACCCTGTTTGCTCCCCCTGGACTGTACAACGACCTCAAAACCTTCGTCCATGATCGGTTCAGTCAACGGGGTGGGAAAGTCGAAATCAGCCTCAAGGGGGACAAGAAACCCCGCAAGTTCCAGTACGAAACCGTCACCGTCTGGCCGGAAGGCATTGGCGCGGCTGCCTGTTTTGTCCTGGATGATGTCGGCGAGATCGTCCCCTCCGACATCCTGGCTGGGGAAATCGTCATCCTGGACTGCGGGGCGCATACTCTGGACGCCCTGCAACTCACCAACGGCAACTTCAACCCCGAAAGCCTGCAACACGCCACCTGGGAAGCGGGCGGGGTGCATGTTCACATCCGCGAACCCGTGCTTCGCGTCGTCAAGAAACAGATTGGCGACGATGCCGCCAACCTCACCGTCGATGACATCGACCGGGTCATTCGCCTGGGCAGTGTCAGTGGGGATTACACCCTGACCGTCGCCGGCCAGGATGCCGACCTCAAACCGCTGCTCGACAAGTACGCCGAACGCTATGCCGAGTGGATCGCCAACAACATCGCCGATGGCGTCTTCGATGGCTTTCGCGGCATCAGATCCGTCATCCTGGTCGGTGGGGGAGCCGTCCTGGTGGAACCCTACCTGAGCAAGCAGACCTGGTACGGGAGCAAGATTCTGGATCGCTCCCAACACAAGACCACCGCCAAGCTCCATCCGGTGGATATGAATGCCATCGGCGGATTGCGTTTTGCCCTGCATCGTCTGAAAGGGTAGAGGACACCACAAGCTGAGAAGGGGAGGGAGAAGGGATAAGCTCCTGTATCTCTCCTCACATGTTGGCGGGGAATACTGTCAAATTATTCCATCGTCTATGACGAGTCTAGCCGACGCAGCAGTTCTTCTAACCACAACAAATGCTGATGAGTAAATCCATCGCTGTAGGGGTCTCGCGGCATTTCCGGTGTTAATTGCTTCAAACGCTCTCCCAATCGTTTGAGTTTCTTCATGGCATCTGATTTACGCCGCCGGAAAGCATCATTACTGATGGGCTTCCCCTCAATTTGGGTAAGCAATATTGCCGCTTCCTCAGAAGAAACATCCAGACTGTGAGGTGGAAACAAGTAAACGATCAGGGTATTCAGTTCACCCTGTGTCAAATCGGCTGCTTCAGCCACGTGGGAAAAAATGATATCAGTCAGAGCCACATCCCAATTACCCCAGTCCTCCTCAAAATACGTATCGGCAGACCCAAGGGCATTTCGGAAATCATCCGATCCCATAGCATCGCTCTCACCATCAAGTACATCCCATCCATCCAGTGTTTCCTGATCCCGGCAAAAGCAATAGTCGCTAAAGACAACAACCCCAT
The DNA here is from genome assembly GCA_016788965.1 of Anaerolineae bacterium. Classification (GTDB taxonomy): domain Bacteria; phylum Chloroflexota; class Anaerolineae; order Aggregatilineales; family Phototrophicaceae; genus CFX2. The sequence goes on from JAEUQZ010000009.1 coordinate 6,037, forward strand.
GTCTGGTGTCCTTGCGCTTCAAGTTGCGCCATCGCTTCTCCTCATCGATCAATACCTTCGCCCATACTTCCGTCAGATCATATTCCCTTCGACAGTGTTTGCAAACATACGCTTCACTGACCGTTCGTCCACAGATAGCGCACTCATTTTGCATTTCAGACAACTCCTCTCCATATATCCAATATAAGAGCAGGAAACACATCGCCTGTACTCAACAAAAAAGCGCCTCTGGCGCTTCTGATGAAAACAAGTAATGTGTAATCCGCTCCTACTCACTATAGCCATTTGATGCTGTTTTTGTGAGGCTAGTGTACATGTCAACTCCAACGAACATTCTCTTTGGCTGTGCCTGCCTACTGCCTCACCCCGCCTGGCTCACAACCCCCTGTGCATCGGCTTGCCCGCCCCAACGGGTTCACCTCATCCCCCCAACATGAACTGCCGCCTGGTTTTATAACCCATCTATAACTTGACTCCTGACAAAACCTCAGTAGAATTTATGTTCTGTTCGTTTGTTTTTTGTTATACTCACTCTCCCGAAAGGATCATGCCCATGCCCAGAACCGCCACCCTGAACCCGCGCTATCTGCGCCTGCTGTCGTTCATCTACGACTACATCCACTGCTACGGCCGCCCGCCCACGCTGCGTGAAGCCGGAAAAGCCATCGGGATATCTTCGTCCGCAGCCATCACGTATGCCTTGAACAAGCTGGTTCACTTCGGCTATCTCGAACGTCCCCAGGGACGGATGCGCGCCCTGCGCCTCACCGAAGCCGGCTACCAGGCACTCCGCAAACCCTCCCCCCAAACCATCCGGGACGAACGCGACGCCTTGCAACGCGAAAACCGCCTCCTGCGCGCCACCTGCCGCCAGCTCCAAGCGCAGCTGCAGGAGTTTCTACCCCGCTCATGAGACCCCTTCCTCGGACTTTTCCCATGTTGTTTCATCCCCGCAGCCCACGGGCTGCTCGACGGCTGCCTTCCGGTCAGCCCCAAACCGCTCGACGCGGTAGGAACCCCAGCGTGCGCGACCAGACCACCCACCAGGTATACCGTTTCCTCTGCCACTACTTCCACGAACACGGCTTCATGCCCAGCCAGCAGGAGATCGCCGACGCCTGCCTGCTGACCCAATCCGGCATCTCCCGTCACCTCGACAAGCTCGCCCGTTGGGGTTGGATCGAGCGCGAAGACGGCAAGGCGCGCGGACTGCGCCTGCTCAAACTGCCGGATGCTCAAGCTGAAGGCGAAGATTAGCAGATTCAAACCGAAATATCAGATAATATTATCACCATTGGTCAGAACTTCTGTGCTATCGTGTCTTCAGATGTGAGGCGCGTGTCGTTCGCTCTCTACTGCAATGACAGATTGGACGAATAGAGCCGGAAACGGCACGCTTCGCCTCGCTCGGTACTTAGATTTCTTGGAACTAGATTTCTTGCCAAAGCGGGAGAAAGGGACGCTCATGCTCGAAATCAGCGGACAGTCAGTCACCTCGGCGGTGTCACCACCGCCGGATAGCCCAGCCGCGCCGCGTTCCTCCTTCTGGAGGCGCTGGCACACCCTCAGCCTGGGTCTGTTGGTGCTGACGCTGGCGCTTCTGGAGACACTGGCTCCGCCGACCCTGCGCTTCTGGACGTGGCTCGTGTCGCTGGCACTCATGCTGCTCATCGTCCTCATCGCCGGACAAGGCGTCACCGGTTTGTGGCTGGGGCTGCTCATCGACACCCGCAACAAGCTCAGCCTGGCGCGTTTCCAGATGATGACCTGGACGATCCTGATCCTGTCGGCCTATCTGACGGCTGTCATGGTCAACATCGATCTCCAGCATCCCGATCCCCTCGTCATCGCCATCGCTCCGGACCTCTGGCTGCTGATGGGCATCTCGACCACCTCGATGATCGGTTCGCCCCTCATCCTGAGCGTCAAGAAACGCCGGATGGCTCCGGAGGTCGAGAAGGAACGGGCGCTCAGCGCCCTGACACGCCAGGCGGTCGATCTGTCCAAAGTCGCCATCATCGGCCAGCTGGTCGTCAACCAGCACCCTGAACAAGCCCGCTGGTCGGATTTGTTCAAAGGCAGCGAAACCGGCAATGTCGGCCAGTTGGACTTGGGCAAGATGCAGATGTTCCTCTTCAGCCTGATCCTCGTCCTGGCCTATGCCGCAGCTGTGGCCGCCCTGTTCCAACAGGGCAGGGGGGTCGTCGATGCCCTGCCGGGCGTCGATGGCGGCACACTGGCGCTGCTGGGGATCAGCCACGCCGGTTATCTCGTCAACAAGGCGCTGCCCCACAGTGATATCGAGTGACCTGACCTTCCCGATGCCCATTTCCGTTTGCGATCTCGTCCCCTGGCGGCCCGTCCGCCGGGGGACGGGAGGAGGTACAGCCATGTAGACCGTGACACTCAAAACCGACACCTATCCGACCCTTGAATTTCTTGCGAAGACAGCTTTAAGGAGAAACACCATGACCCAAACGACCTTTTCCGACAATGTGCTGGTGGACGGCTCCCGCGACACCTCCCAACTTCGGGTGCAGGGCCATTCCACCCAGAACCAACCCTTGCAGACCTGGGAAGACAGCGCCGGATCGATCCAGGCGCAGCTCACTGGCGACGGACGCCTGGAGGTCGGCGACTTCAACGCCACCACCCCCGACTCGCTCCTGGAAGTCCACCGCGCCGACACCTCCACCGCCAAGCCCAAACGCGGCTTGCACTCGCTGGGACAGGTGAGCGGCACGCTCAACGCCCTGGTGCAGTGGATGGTCAGCGAGTTGGAACTCAAGGGTTCCACCGCCATCAGCGCCTTGCACACCGCTTTGCGGGTGCGCGCCTCCAACCTCAACACCGGAACCCCGGCTGCCGGAGCCGAACTGCGTGGCGGGGACATCGAAGTCATCCAGGATGCCTCGGCTGGTGCGGCCGCCCTGCCCAAAGCCACCGGCTTGCAGGTGGGCATCACCAATGCCGCTGGCAAGCTCATCACCGAGGCCGTTGGCCTCAAGGTCAAGCTCAACAACAGCGGCACGATCACCAACCCCTATGCCATCTACACCGAGGGAGCCGGCCCCATCCACCTGGACGACTACCTCGAACTCAAGCGTCCGGCGGCCACCCCTGGAACCCCGCCAAGCGATGTGCTGCGCCTCTACCCCAAGTCGGATGGCAAGCTCTACACCAAGAACTGGAACGGGGTCGAGAGCGAATTGGCAGGCCAGGCTGGAGCCTCTCCCATGCCCTGGTTCAATGCCCGTCTGACGCCGGTAACGGGGGTTGCCATCCCCACCGCCGATGCCCTGGCCGTCACCGAAGTCTTCCTGACGCCCTTCGAGGGCAATCTGGTGGCCGCCTACGATGGAACCGCCACCCGTACCTTCGTCTTGTCCAGCGACATCTCCATCAAACTCACTCAGACGCAGACCGGAACCACGACCAACGCCAGCACCACGGTCAGCGGCCTGACGGATACTTCTCAGTTGATCGTTGGGATGCAGGTCAGCGGGACGGGCATTCCGGCTAACGCCACCATCGCCTCCATCGGCAGCAGCACCTCGATCACCCTGTCGGCAGCAGCCACCGCCAGCGGCAGCACCTCGCTGACCTTCAAAGTCCCGCCTGTGACCATGCTGGACATTTTCGTCTATCCAGACAACGGCGTCCTCAAGCTGGAGATGGTCGCCTGGACGAATGTCACCACCCGCGCCGTGGCGCTCATCAAGCAGGATGGCTATCTGGTCAAGTCAGGGTCGCCCACCCGTCGCTACATCGGCTCAGTCATGACCACCGCAGTCGCCGGACAAACCGAACGCAGCGCCGGGGTGGACAACAACGGTGGAACCAGCGGGACGACGGGCGGCAAAGCCTACATCGCCAACTACTACAACCGCCGTGAATACGGGGTGCAGTTCTTCGATCTTCTCCCTCATCAAAACCCCACGCTTGGCTGGCGCTTCTGGTTGAACAGCACCGCCTCGACCTTCTCCTTTGTGTCCTGTCTGGGCGATGAAGACATCCTGGCCTACATCAACACCTACGCTTCAGCCAGTTTGTATGTTGGCGTCAACATGACCCTCAACATCAACAGCTTCTGCGACATCGCCCAGCCGATGGTCCTCGCCGCCGGCTACATCATCGCGGGCGATTCCCGCAAAGCCCGCCCGCGCGCCGGACACAACTTCTATCAGGCCAGCGAGTACGGGGGACTGAACAATCAGATGGTTTCCATTTTCATGGGAGCCATCATCAAGATTTAGCACCCAGCCCACCCAGATCAGTCCGATATGACCCATTCGCAAGTGAACGACTCTATTGAAAGGAAGATGCACGATGACACCCAATCCGATGACGCCAGAGAGCCTGACACCAGCCGAACTTCAGGAACAGGAGCAGCGCCTGGCGCAGTTTGAACAGACGCTCGCAGCCTTCGAACCCATCAATCCGGCTGCTCGGCTGGCGAAGCTGGAAGCCGCCTTCGCCGAGGCGCTTCAACGAATCGCTGCCCTCGAAGCGAAGCAGTGATCCAGCTTCCGAAAGATACCCCGACTGCCTGGTTCACCCGCACTCCTCCAGGGGACGAACCAGGCCGGGTATCCCGGCCAGAACCAGTCAAGATCGATGGGGGAGACCACCTGGCGCTGGACAACCGGATGACCGGCCAGCGCCACCACCAACCGAAAAAGAACACTTACTGCCAGGAAAGGTTTTTCAATCATGCAACCGTTTGGACACTTTGGACACGCCGAAGGGGAGTCTGTCTCCCTCCACGATGATCGCCGCGAAGGTCAGCCGCAGCCCCGCCTTCCCGCCGCCGGGGATACCCCGCGCGAAGTCCCCAGTCAGATCGATGCGGCCCTTCCCGCTGCCGTCAGGATGCTGCTCATCGGGGCAATTCAGGCGGATGCCACCGATGACTACGCCATCCATCCCCAGGACGACAGCTATGTCGCCGCCAACCCCGCCCAGCATCTGGCGCTTCAGTTCACTCCCGCTGGCGTGGTCATCCGCCCGGAAGATCATCCCCTGGGTGCTTCGCCCTGGACGATGCAGCTGCTCGGCTACGGCGCGGACGCCGCCCCGGAAGCCCCTGTCCCCGCCGAGCGGGTCGTCTCCGGCAACCGGATCGAATACCGCCGCGGCCAGATGACCGAGTGGTATGTCAACGGGCCGCTTGGCCTCGAACAGGGCTTTACCCTCCACCAAGCGCCCCCCAAATCCGACCCGGACGCGCTGCTGGCGCTCGACCTGACGTGCCACCCGGCCTGGCAGCCTGCCCTGGACGCCGACCACCAGAGTGTGGTCTTCTCCCAGGCCGAGGCCCCCACCGGACTGCGCTACGGACAGCTCTTCGTCAAGGATGCAGCCGACCGGATGCTGCCCGTTCACCTGGAACTCACCCCTGGCGAAGATCAGGACAACCACCAAGTGCGAATCCGCGTCGATGATCGCCAGGCCGTCTACCCGCTGGTGATCGACCCGTTGGTTCAGCAGCAGCAGGCCAAAGTCAGCGCCAGCGATGGAGCCGCCTGCAACCTCTTCGGCGAATCGGTGGCCGTGTACGGCGACACCCTGGTCGTCGGTGCGTATGGGGCCGACCTGCCCGGCAAAGTCGATGCTGGCGCGGTCTACGTCTTCACCCGAAGCGGCAGCACCTGGTCGCAGCAAGCCAAACTCACCGCCAGCGACAGTGCCGCGGGCGATCTCTTCGGCAACAGCGTCACCATCTACGGCGACACCATTGCTGTCGGTTCCAGCGCCGCCGATCTCCCCGGCAAAGGGGATGCTGGCGCAGTCTATGTCTTCACCCGCAGCGGCAGCACCTGGTCACAGCAAGCCAAGATCACGTCCAGCGATATTGCCACCAGCGACTTCTTCGGCATCCGCTGCGCCCTTTATGGAGATACCCTGGTGGTCTCAGCGACCAGCGCCGATCTCCCTGGCAAAGTCGATGCCGGCGCAGCCTATGTCTTCGTCCGCAGCGGCAGCACCTGGTCGCAGCAGGCCAAACTCACCGCCAGTGACGCGGCTGCCGATGACCAGTTCGGCATTGCTGTCGATCTGGTCGGCGACATCGCCGTCGTGAGTGCCCCCGGCGCCGATCTGCCGGGGAAGGCCAATGCGGGCGCAGCCTACATCTTCCAGCGCACGGGAACCACCTGGACGCAAACCGACAAGATCACCGCCAGCGATGCGGCCGCCTCCGATGCCTTCGGTTACTGCATCGCTCTGCATGGCAGCACGGTCGTCGTCGGCGCGCCCACCAATGATGTCTACAACAACACCACCCTCATCAACCGCGCCGGTTCCGCCTACGTCTTCACCCTGGTCAATCCGTCCGCCCCGCCCAACAGCGGTGGCCCTGACAGCAGCCTGAGTTGGGCTGGTGAAGTCCATCAGGATAGCGCCCTCAACCTCCGCACGGGCGAGAAGGTCGAAACCGCCACCGATCTGGCCGTCTACAGCCTGGTCGGGCCGCTGGATTTCACCCGGACTTATCGCCAGAACAAGCGCAGCGCTTTCCAGTTCATGGGCTTGGGCTGGCAGCACAACCACGCCGTGGCGCTGACCCGGATCACGGGTTCGCCCAACAAGATCGTCATCCAGATGCCCAACGGCGGCGAACTCAACCTGAGCGAAACCATCCCCGCCAGCAATGTCTATCTGGCCGATGCTGGTTCCGATGCCCTGGTGACGTACAGCCCCGCGACCACCCAATACACCTTGACCGGCAGCGACAAAGGCCAGTACATCTTCAATGCTGCCGGCAAGCTCGTCCAGCGCCTCTGGCCGCCTTTCGGCGCCACTGCCGCCAACTGGGTCTACACCTACGATGCCAACGGCCGCCTCACAGCCGTCGAGGACAAACTCGACAGCACCACCCTGAGCGGTCGCAAACTCGTCTTTGCCTATCGCAGCAATCCCGGTCAGTTCGACGACGGGCAGCTGTGGCGCATCGGCGACCAGGACACCGCCAACCTCAGCGGCACACCCGTGGGGCGCTACGTCCAGTTCAACTACACTCCCCAAAAGAGCAACGGGACGGCCATTGCCAATGCCAAAGCGCTCCTCAACAGCGTGCGCGATGTCCGCGGCAATACCTGGACCTACCGCTACTTCGGCCAGACGGCTGGCGAAACCGATCCCAACAAACTCGACTTCCTGGTCGAAATCCTCTCTCCCTCGGTGGACACCAGCGGCGATGGCGCGCCGGATGGTTCCCTGTCCCTGGAGAGCCTGGCCTACACCGTCTCCGGCTCGAACATCACCAACCTCACCCGCAACCAGGGCAACAATGCCTTGAGTACCGCCTATGCCTTCCAGCCCGGTGGACAAAACACCACCACTGAAACCGTCGCTGGCAAGACCGGGACGCACGCCTTCAACAACGGCGTCTATGGCGGCTTCACCGATCCGGGCGGCAATGCCGACAACCAGGCCCTCAACTTCCAGTACCGTCCCCAGACGGTCAAGGATGCCAACAACCAGCAGACCCAGCTGAGCTGGAGCGCCGACGGCAAGTTCCTCCAAAGCCTGATCGATGCCCTCGGCAACACCACCGTCTACGGCTACAACGTCAGCGGCCTCTCCGCCGACACCGTCAACTTCATCCAGGATGCCGAAGGCCGGAAGACCCAGTACAGCTATGCCGACTCTGCCAATCCGCTCCTGCCCACCGCCATCCAGGTGTTGGACACCAACGGCACGACTGTGCTGCGCTGGCAGTCCTTCAGCTACGACAACAAGGGGCGGCTGCTCTCGGCCAAGCTGCTCGATCCGGCCAACGGCACGACCGTCTTGCAGCAGCTGGATCGCGCCTACCTCGCCACGCCCGGCAATGGCTACGGTCTGCTTCAGACCGAAACCCTGGTAGACCCGCTCAACGCCGCCAACAACAGCACCACCACCTTCACCTACGACAGCAAGGGGCGCGTCGTCAAAACCCAGAAGACCAGCCTCTTCGGCTGCTGCCAGTTCCGCTACATTGTCTATGACGATGCCGATCTGGTGGTGGCGGTCGTCAACAGCCGCCTGAGCCAGACCATCCCGACCACCAAAGCCGCGGCGGTGGCCTTGTTCTACTCCGCCGATCCCGACAAGAACCGCATCACCACCTACGACTACGACACCCTCGGTCGCAAAGTCCTCACCACCGCCTTCGATGGAGCCAGCTTTGCTGTCAAGGAGATCACCGTCTACGATGCCCTGGGTCGCGTCATCCGCACCATCGGCAACTACGTGGCTTCCGGCAGCATCCCCCAGCCCTACACGGCCGCCCGCAATCTGTTCGCGCATGGCAGCAACGCCGACCAGAACCGCGTGACCGATTTCGCCTACAATGCCCGGGGTTGGCTCCGCCAGCAGACCGATCCCCTCGATCTGGTGACGCTCTACGGCTATGACGATGCCGGACGGCTCGTCAAGACCATCCAGAACGCCAGCAATCCGACCTACAACAACGACTACAGCGGCACTGCCCCCGATCCCACCCTGGCAAGCTACAGTCCGGTCAGCGATGCCGACCGCGACCTGGTCGCCAGCCGCGCCTACGACAAGGCTGGCAACCTCGTCAAGACCGTTGATCCCGCCGGCCAGGTCAGCTATCTGGTCTACGACGCCCTCAACCGGCCCATCAAATCCGTCCGCGCCGCCAAAGATGCCGCCACCGTCAGCCTCAATCCGGGTGACGCTGGCTACAACGCCGCCAACGACCCCCGTTCGGCCAGCTACAGCCCCGCAACCGACGTGGATCGCGACCTGATCGACACCACCGAGTACGACAAGATGGGTCGCGTCATCCGCACCCAGCGCCTCCTCGACAACCGCCCGACTGCCCAGTGGGAAACCACCCTCTACGGCTTCGACGGCCTGGGGCGTTCCGTCAAGGTGGTGCGCTTCGCCAACACCCCGGCCTACAACGTCGCCGCCGATCCCACCCTGGCAGGCTACTCCGCCAGCGCCAGCACCGATGTCGATGTCATCACCCGCACCGCCTACGACAAAGCCGAACGGGTGCTGTACACCGAAGACCCCTTCGGTTCCAAGACCTGGGTCGGCTATGATGGCCTGGGGCGTCCCATCAAGACCATCGTCAACGCCGTTGGGACGGCCACCGATGGCAGCGCCAACGACCCCCGTTCATCGAGCTACGTCCCCAGCAGCCAGCCCGACAAAGACCTGGTGCTGACCACCACCTACAACGCGGATGGGCGCGTTCTGAGTGCCCAGGATGCCCTCGGTCGCGTCACCCGCTCTGTCTACGACACCGTCGGCCGCGTCATCCGCACCATCCAGAACTTCGTCGATCAGGGCGAAGACCCGGCCTTGTGGGTCTACAACAACGGCTGGAAGAAAAGCGACGGCACGACCGCCATCAGTCATGGCAGCAACAACGACCAGAACCAGATCACCCGCACCGTCTACGATGGCAAGGGGCGGCCCGTCCAGACCATCGATCACCGCAACGTCACTTCGCTCCTGATCTATGACGGCCTGGATCGCCCGATCAAAACCGTGGTCAGCTACATGACCCAGGGGTCATCCGATCCCGCCAACTGGGTCTGGAGCAGCGCCAACGCCCGCTGGGAAGATGGCGCGGGCAATGCCATCGCCTTCGGCACGAACATGGATCGCAACCGCATCACCAGCCTGACCTACGATCTCCTCGGTCGCCTCCTCCGCACCCGCACGCCGGACGGGGTGGAAACGCGCTTCACCCTCGATCTCCTCGGTCGGCGCACCCAATCCATCCTCAACTACAATGATGGCATCTACAACGCCAATGCCCCCGATACCGATGTCATCACCACCACCGTCTACGCCAAATCCGGCCAGGTGGCCTCCATCACCGATGCCCGTGGCACACAGACCGCCTTCGACCGCGATGGGGTCTACCGTCCGCAGCGCGTCACCCGTGCTGCCGGCTCTTCCCTGGCAACCGTGGACTTCACCGCCTACGACAAGGCCGGGCGCGTCCTCCGCCTCGTCCAGAACTGGAGCAACCCAGCCGGCCAGTCCTGGCCGCATCTCCTGGATGGAAGCGGCAACTGGGCCTGGATTCCCGCCGACAACGGCGGCCACCACGACCGTGATCTGACCCTCCACACCCTCTTCGACAAGGCCAGTCGCCCCACCCGGCGCATCGTCAACTACCGCGCCCAGGGGAGCAGCCAGCCCGCCAACTGGGTCTGGAGCAGCGCCAACAACCGCTGGGAAGATGGCGCGGGCAATCCCATCGCCCACGGCACACACACCGACCAGAACCTGATCGCCCTCACCGCCTACGACAAGGATGGTCAGGTCGAGTCCGTCACCGATGCTGGCGGCGTCATCACCCGTTCCCGCTACGACCTGCTGCGTCGCAAGACCCGCCTCATTCAGGGCTTCGTCGATCAGGGCGAAGACCCGGCTCTGTGGGTGTGGGACGCGACCGACAACCGCTGGGAGAAAAGTGGCGGAGCCGCCATCGCTCACGGCAGCGCCAACGACCAGAACCTGGTTCAGCTGATGACCTTCGACAAGGGGGGTCGGCTCCTCAACCAGCGCGATCCGCGCGGTAATGTCACCACCTACACCTATGACCTCCTCAACCGCCGCAAGTCGCTCACCAATCCCCTCGGCAAGGTCTGGTCGCACGACTACATCGATTACGTCAACGGCGGCACACGCCGCGATACCACCTATCCCGGCATCAGCGGCGCGCCCAACTACACCGTCCAGCAGGTCATCGACCGCCTGGATCGCGTCTACCAGACCACCTATGGCAGCCCGGCCACGACCCCCAGCTTCAAGGTCTTCTACGATGCGGCTGGCAACCGTCAGAAGGTCAGCGAATACACCGGCGGCAGCTACACCAACCTCAGCCGGGAAACCTGCTTCACCTATGACGCCCTGCACCGCCCCACCGCCATCGACATCGACCGCGATGCCAACGGCAGTATCGATGAAACCGTCAGCTACGCCTACGATGCCGGTGGCCTGCGGACGCGCCTGACCCTGCCTGGCAACCTCAATGTCACCTACAGCTACGATGCCCGCGGCCAACTCGTCTCGCTCACCGACTGGGACAACCAGCCCACCCAACTCGTCTACGACAATGCCGGCCGCCACATCGCCACCGAGCGCGCCAACCGCGCCCGTTCCCGCTACCGCTATGACGCCGCCGGACGCTTGAAGCAGCTGCGCCACAGCCTCGACCACCGCACCCTGGCCCACTTCGACTACCAGGTGGATCGGCGCGGCAACCGCATCCGCGCGTTGGAACTGCTGACCCATCCGACCACCACCAGCACCACCACCCTTGCCTACAACAACAAGGGGCTGCTCCTCGATGGCTCCTGGTCGGAGGTCGGCGGCTACAAGGAGACCACCCAGTCTAGCGCCCGCCTCAAACTGTTCTTCCTCGGCGACGAGGCCACCCTCTCGATGGGGCAGGGGCCGGATCACGGCCTCTACGATGTCTATGTCGGCGGGACGCTCTGGCAGTCCTTCGACGGCTATGCCGCCAGCGCCGGCCAGCGCGATATCGTCATCAGCCTCGGCATCGATGGCCGCAAGCTCCCCTCCGACGGCCCCCATCTGCTCGAAATCCGCTGCCGCCCCGAGAAGCAGGCCGCTTCCTCCGGCACCAAAGTCCGTTTCAAGCAGTTGGCTGTGTCCAATCGCACCTGGTCGCAGCACACCGTCTCCTACACCTACGACGCCCTGGCGCGCATCCTCGAAGCCCGCTACAACCCCGGCATCAACACCGCGGCTCCCGATGCCGATCTGCTCCGCCGTTACCAGTACACCTTCGACCGCGCTCACAACCGCCTCTCGGAGAGCCTGGCCCTCAACGGCGGCACGCCCACGCTGAAGACCTTCACCTACAACGCCGCTAACCAGATCAGCAGCGCGGGCTATGCCTACGACGATAACGGCAACCTGACCAGTGACGGGACGAATGCCTACACCTGGGATCGCGCCAACCGCCTGCTGGCGATGGGCGGCAGCGCCTACCAGCACGATGCCCTCGGCCACCGCATCCAGCAGACCGTCGGCGGGAACGTCACCCGCTACCTGAATGACCTGGGCGGGGGACTGCCCACCGTCCTGAGCGAAACCAGCGGCGCCAACGTCACCCGCTTCCTGCACGGGCCGCGCGGCCTGCACCAGATTCAGACGCCGGCCGGGGTCTGGCAGCACGCCTTCGCCGATGCCCTCGGCAGCCTCCGCCTCGTCACCGACAGCGCCGCCGCCGTCCTCGACAGCCGCAGCTACGGCATCTACGGCGATCTCTTCGGCCAGGCCGGAAGCGCCCAGACCGGCTACGGCTACAGCGGCGAACCCACCGACGCCAACGGGCTGGTCTACGACCGGGCGCGCTACTTCAGTCCCGCCCTCGGCCAGTTCCCCTCGCTCGATCCGCTGGAGGTCTTCAACCGCTACGCCTACGTGAACGGCAATCCGGTCATGCAGACGGATCCCAGCGGGATGCTGATCCTGATGTCGGAAACGGGTGGGGTGGCCGCCAAGCCGGTGGTGAAGACCACACCGGTCAGACCGTGGGCGCAAAACGCGAACCCGAATCCGCAACCCACACTGGCGGCGCAGAATGCCAATCCCAACCCACAGCCCTACACCCTGCCGAGAACGACCACCATAACACCTGCCAACACAAGCAACTACGCACCGGGAGCGAGGTTCAGCAGCGGGACAACTGTGACGAAACCAACAGTAAGCCCTTCGCCTCAACAACTTAACGTATCGATCACCAACCCTTCTGTACGAGGTATACCTGATATTTCACAGCAAGAACCAGAAAGGGTACCAACCGCACCTCCACCAAGCAATTCCAGCCCAACTCGGGAATCCGCCAAATCAAAAAGCGAGCCTACACCAACGCCAACAGCTCAAGCAAACCCAACTGCATATTTCTATGGCACATTGCCAAACAACTCACCATATGGCGGCGTTCCCTACGAAAACTCTTGGGGACGTATCGACCCCGCAAGTTATGAGGTATTGAATGCAATCACCAAATTGCTAAGCAATTTGGGCGATCCCGATTTTCTTGCCGATGTTTCTGCTACTTCGGGGCTGCTATCTGTTGCACTATTGGGCGCTGCGCTTGTGGCAGCTCCATTTAGCGGAGGCACAAGTCTACTACTGGTAGCCGCGGCTAAAGGGGCAGGATATGTCTCCACAGTTACATCCGTGGCAGCAGCAGAGAAATATGCGGAGCAAGGACGATTTGGGGAAGGTATCATTGAGCTTGTGGGTAATTTTGTGCAACTAAAAGAATTCTCACAAGTGCCATTCGCAGACGAAGCTGTGAATGAATTTTTCAACCAACTGGCAGGATATGTCTATGATGTGCTGACTGGATATCCTAAAGCAAATGAATTAGGCAACACTGAATGTCCGATCTACATACCATGCCAATAGGTAGCTAATCGCCGACAAAAAGACGGTCTAATTTCAGACTTGGAGATATTCTGAGGCTAGAATCTCAACAATGTCTTTTATATGAATTTGACAATGGATCGACGCAACAGAAACTGCGCCGATCCATTGTTGATTTCTGGAAATCTGGATGATAATGGGGTAAGGAATTGTGAGGAAATGGGATATGTTCCTTCAGATTCATTCCATAAGACATCTGGCAAAGGTTGCCTTACTGCTGACGGCTTTCGTGGTTACGGAAATGCGCTTCACGCAGGCTGATCCAAAACCGTGTGATCCATTTCCGCCTGCTCCGCCGGAAGAAGCTGCTCAAAAGTATCTGGGTCTGGCAGAGAAACAATTCCAGGCTACCGCTTATGAAGCGGCTGTTGCAAGTTATGACTGTGCCGTGCAATTTGACCCTGACAATCCTGCCACATACTATGCAAGGGGACTTTCTCTATACTATTATCAGCGTTATGAGGACAGCATAAAGGACTTTAGCAAAGCCATCGACTTAGGCATGACCGAACTCGAACGTCCCTTCTACATGCGGGGATATGTGTACTTTGAACTCCAAGAATATACCCAAGCGCTACAGGACTTTAGCAAAGCCATCGACGTGGGCATGACGAAACTTGACCGCTCCTTCTACATGCGGGGATATGTGTACTTTGAACTCGAAGCATATACTCAAGCGATACAAGATTTCACCCATGCGATAGACATCAACGATCAGTACGCATCAGCATATTTGATGCGCGCGCGCGGGTACGAAATGATCGGAGATAATGTACTCGCCCTAGATGACTACAGTACCGCAATCGATTATGCAGCAGGGCAAGCCCTGGTCAGCGCCTACGTGTTTCGGGGAGATTTGTATCGCCGGACGGGCAACTCCGCAGGTGCTTTGGCTGACTTTAATGCAGCGGTTCAATTGGACGGAAGCAATCCCATAAACTTTGTCTATCGGGGAATGGTCTATGATTCAATGGAAATGTACTCCTTCTCCATAAATGACTACACCAAGGCAATCGCACTTGATCCTACTTACCGCGATGCTTATTACTTCCGAGGTCTTTCTTACTCTGACATGGGTTCATACGAGGCAGCACTACGTGATTTTGAAACTGCACTGGCCTATGGCCTAACCACACGAGAGACGTATTACTCGATAGGATTGGCACATCTGGAGTTAGAACAGCATACAGAAGCCATCAACAGTCTCAGCGCGGCGATTGAAGAGGATCCGTCCTACAAAGAAGCCTATTATGTGCGCGGTCTTGCCTACGCAGAGCAATGGATGGTTCGGCAGGCTGTCGCAGACTATTTGATGGCAATCGGGCTGGACGCGAACTATCCAGCACCCTATAAGGGGCTGGGTGCGCTGTATTATGGGCTTGGTTGGTATCGTGCGGCGCTACGGAGCTATCAGATATACGTCAACTTGGTCGGAGCAGATGCGGCCCAGGATGTCCTTGACCGAATTCACGAGATAGAGATCACACTTAAGTACCCTCGAAGATGAGTTGGACGCTTAAGCAAGAGACATTACTTTGACAGCGTAGATGATTCCAAAACTAACCCTATTCCGCGAAACTGGACGTTTTTCTGATCGCTTTTCTAAACCGAAAAGGTCTGGTATTCTGATAAGGAATCTTATCAGCGAACACCTTTTTGGTTAATTCCCGTGACTCCTCCCAAAACCTACGCCTATCTGCGCGTCTCCAGCGCCAGCCAAGACCTTCAGAAGAACCGTGCCGAGATCCCGGAGGTGCAGTTGGGCGTCCCTACGGAAGCGGGCGCAGCACGCTGCGCCCCTACAAGTCGCTGATCGAGGAAACCGCCTCGGAGTGCCGGATCGCCCAGGTCATCGCCGCGCTGTGGGAGGGCAACCGCCTGATCGTCAGCGAACTCTCCCGCCTGGGGCGTTCCATGCTGGAGATCATGGAAATCCTCTCGGTGGCCGTCGAGAAAGGCATCCGTGTCTACTCGGTCAAGGGAAACTGGCAGTTGGAGGCCAGCCTGCAATCCAAAGTGGTTGCCATGGCCTTCGCCATCGCGGCCGAGATCGAGCGCGACCTCATCAGCCAACGCACCACCGAGGCGTTGGCCGCCCGCAAACGCGCCGGGATCAGGCTCGGACGGCCGCCAGGAATCGGCAAGAGCAAGCTCGATCCGTTCCGGGTCGAGATCGAGGTGCTGCTCGCCCATGGAGCCAGCCAGAAGTTCATCGCGCAGCGTTACGGAACCTCCGAGGTCAATCTCAGCCGCTGGCTCAAGAAGCACGGCCTGAAGAAACCGGGATAGCTGCCCTCCGTTTGACAGCGCCACTTGCGCATGAAATACTGCGGCTGCACCTATGGCCGCCCCCGAACACGCTCCATCTCGTACCGCACTCCTGGCTGAACTGGCCGCCATCGAGCGGCGGCTTGAAGGGGTCGATGAAGATGAAAACCCCCTCGAACGCAGCTTGAAACGGGAGCGCCTGCTGGAAGCCTCCGACCAGCTCCAGGCTGCCCTGGCCGACTCTGAACCCGCAGCCGGATCACAGGGAAATGCCGCCAATTGAAGTCTAGGCGGCTTTCGGAAGAGCCTTCTGGAAGCGGTGAACAAACTCCCCTGGAGTCACAATCGGGATGCCCTCGAAGGACTTGAGGGGCAAGAGGTGCTTGCTGTCCCCGCTGACGATGGTGTCGGCGCGGGCTTCCAGCGCACACGCCAGGATCATGTTGTCGGAGGGGTCTTGGGTGATCCGGTCTACCACCAGTACACCCGGTGTCATCCTGGCGACATCCGCAATTCCCGCCACTTCCGCCTGGATCCGCTCCACCGATGCCCCCAGCAGCTTCTGAACGCGCGGGTAGGTCAGCACCCGCCGAAGCTCCTCGATCATCTGGGGTGAAAACGCCAGATCAACCTGGCCTTGCTTCCAGGCGGTGTAGATCAGGGAAGGGGCAGTGTCTTTGCCTCGGCTGCCACTGACGAAGACGTTGGTATCGAGGACAAGCAGCATAAGTCAAGGGCGGTGGCGGGCAGCAGCGAGGGCTTCCTCGAAAGCCTCGTCCACCTCGTCGGGATCGCTCAGCGCCAGTTGATCCCGCACCTGATCCATGAAGGCAAAGAAACGTTCCCGCGACTGCGCCCGCTCCAACTCGCTGTAGACGGGTTCGATCTTAATCATCGGCAGGTTGTCGCGTTTGACCACGAAGCGTTCGCCGCCGTAGTAGGCGCGGTTCATAAGGTCGCCGAGTTGTCGGCGGGCTTCCAGGGCGGTGATTTCAATGGGGGTTTTGAGTGGCATAACTGCTGTGATTATATACCATCATAACAATCAAGTCAACCAGGGCAATGCCACTATGGGGTAAGACCAGGGGAGGGGAAAGGCAAGTCGATCTCGTGGGAGACGCCGCACAATCATCAAAAAACGATGTCTCGTTGAGGCTACTCCTCTCACTCAAGGGGCAATAACTCGGACGGTGAGGTCGGCGGGATTTACGGGATGTCCTGTAGCGTTGGGGGATCGGCCTCTTCCTCGTCCTCAACTATGGGATAGCGTTTGTCGAGGATCATCTCCAGTGCATCCCAGTACATCTCCTGCAAGACTTCCCCCACATCAAAGGCAATCCCCTCGATCTGGGCTTCGGTCCGGCTGTCACCAAGTTCGGCCAAGTCTGGCCGTATCCAGAACACATCTTCGCGGCTGACGCCGTTGGTGGGATAGGATTGTGGTTCGCGTTCGCTCATGGATCGAGCATAGCACATTCGCGGGACATCGTTGACAAGTTGATGCATTGAATGAAGCCTACACTAAAACACACTGACCTGATTTAGCTACTTGTCTCTCGACAGCCTGCCTTATTGTCCCCGGTATAGTCTCTGTGTTAAGAAGAATTAACTTCAGCGCCGTTTTTGTTTAACACATTCTTATCCCTTTCATCATACCCCATCTACTATGTTGTGGTGTGCTTGGTTCTCCTGCATATGGTGAGATTGACACCCCTCACCATCCAGCAGTTGCAGTTTTCGTGTCAATTCTCCGGGGATATTGAAAGGCAGTTCCAAATACTCAGGAGGGGATAAGGAAATGATCGTCATTCAGGAAAAGATCAACAGTTCTCTCTTTGCATCCACTTTCTTGGGATTACCCCCCTCGTCTAAGCCATCTTAGGGTCTAGAAAAGGAGAGTAGAAACCATGAAGCGCGGTAGAAAACGACGCCTCCCCTGGAGATACGACCACCCTGACAACAACGACGCCAACGGTGAAGAGATAGCCGTCTATGAAGATTGCGTCCGATGCGGCAACACCAGCCTTTTTCATCAATTCGACCCTCAATGGGTACTCGATGAAAAAGAAACCGCCGAGCTTAGAGAAAATCCCGCCTTGTGGGACGAACTCGGTGACGATGAAAAAGCAGGATTACAGATGTGCTTCTGCCTTCAGCAGAATCTCACCGAGGAACAATGGCTGATTTTGTCACTGCGCGCCGACAAAGAGACCTTCACTGCCATTGCTAAAGCGGTAGGAAAATCAGAACGCGCCGTCTACTACGCTTGGAACACCATCTTGGATGTGGCTGCCAAGTGCCACAAGGACGTATTGGGTCAGTCTTCATCTGAATGAACTGACACCACCAGCAACCGATTACTCATAGAGGATATTGGGTTGGTGATCTGACCTCAATCCTCTATCTTAAAAACAAAACGCGATGATGCAAAAGTGGCGCATTTCGTGGTGTTTTCGTCTTTTTCGACCGACATTACTCTCAATCAGGATGAAGCAGTATTATCCTGCTTGCAAGGAGATGCTACAATGACATGGTTTGCATCAGAACATGTGCAGGGTGTCTATAGAAACTATGGATGGGAATTGGGTGATACCCGACAACCTATTACACCCGCACAGCAGGTTATGACGATTGAACAACCACATCCTAGTAATAACGAGCAATTCGCTGCCGCATTGGAGAAAATTCGCCAACGGCTGCGACCGCTTCCAGATCATGAAGCCGAAGCTCGGCGCATATGTAGCCATGAATTCATCGAGGGCATTCTGCTGCCCAGAATGCGCGACAGCAGTCCCCTGACCGCCCTTGAACTCCAACGGATGGCGATAGAACATAAACGCAGTTTCCAACGCCAACATCCTCATGACTACGATGGTGAGTTTGAGTTGATTCCTGATGTCGCCATGGAACTCATTACACTGAGTCTTCGGCTGCACACCAGGTTGAAGCAGGAGCCAAACGATGAGATGGCAGACATAACCCGCATCGTTGATCGGAGTATGCGAGAAGTCAAATCACTCCTTGACCAGCACGTGGAAGAGTTGTCTTCCGTGTGAACTACTGCTCATCCCGACCAGAGGAATGCCTCCCATCCCGGTAGCTAGAATCACTGATGGGTTCATATCTGCTGTAGTTCACAGTGGGTTGCAGTATTCCATCGATTTCCGGTCTATTGTAGGGGTGAAGTCGAACGGAGGTGCGGCATGTCGGGATACGAGTGGTACATCATCACGTTCTTGGTTGGGTTGACCATCGGCCTGATGATTAACTTCGGACATCGTGATTGGCGGCGTTGGTAATCGCTTGATCTGAACGGATCGAGGGGCAACCTCACAAAGAGGTTGCCTTTTGTTTTTCACCGATCATCACACTTCTAAATTCAGCTACATCCAGGTGGGAAGCAACCGGAAAGCGCAGCATCGCTAGATAGGCTGGCGGGAAATACTGTGGTTGGGTTGTTACCGGTTCTGGTTCGGCTACCAAAGAAACAATCATCGCTCGTACACTGATCCGCTTCAGGAGTGCCGCGACGATCTCGCCAGCCATTCTTACCTCGTAGTCTCCCCCGCCAGTTGAAACGGGATTCCCATCGTGATACGCTGAGACTTCCCGATGCTTGCCCATTTTCTCTGCGCCAGCCATTCGCATTCACCGGAGGTCTGTGGAACGGCCTAAACCCGTTCCCGCCATCGACCGGCTCGGCGCGGGTGAACCTCCCGTCTCCACCGATCCCGCTTCAGACTTCAGCGATCCCGGTCTCTCCGATCCCCAGGTCGAAGCAGCGGCGGCGCGTTACCCCACCGCCTTCGGCTCGTTCTCATTCGAGGAACTCCGCGAGCAGACCCGGCGCTATGCCGCCTACGTGTTCTCCCACACCTACCATATGTCCCCCACCACGGTGGATGAAGCCCTCCACGTCGGACAAACCCACCTGTGGGAGCGGCTCCGGCAAGACTCTCACAGCCTTCACGATAAAGATGTCCCCGGCATCGGACAGGCGCTGGTCTTTCAGGCACTCCACGCCTTACGCCCGGACTGGAAGTACCAGAAGGTCGTCGCCTCCCTGTCCAACCCGCCGCCACCCGCGACCCGGCCCCATTCCGCCGAAACCCGTCAGATCGATGTCCGTCTCGACCTCCATCAGGCCATCCATGCGGTGGCCGAAGCTGTCCTGGAACAGCCCCCAGGCAAGCGGCGCGACCACGACCTGTGGGCGCTCTACGGTCTGACCATGCTGCACACCACCGCCCAGGAAACCAGCCACTTGTTCGGGGTTCGGGAACAATCCATGCAGAAAGCCTTCCAGCGGGTCAGAACCCGCCTTCAGGCGGCCCTCCCACACTATGCTCCCATTGGAGCCACACGACCCGTGCGCTCACGCGGTCGCCAGCCTCTCCCCAAAGAAGACCTCCGCATCATCCGCCAGCACAACCAAACTGTATCCGCCGATCTCTATGAAGCGGTCGAGCGGGAGATCGTCCGCCTGGATGCCGATACCCGCCTCCAGGACAGCCTGGCCCTCCAGGGCATCCGATCCGGCTGCTCTGCTTCCAGCCAGGCGCGGCAGCATGGCATCCCCGTCTCCAGGATGCGGCGCGCCTACAAGCGCGTCCACCTGCTGATCGCCTCAGCCCGCGACCCGACCGTGCGCCCCATGCGTCCTGAAAAACGCCAGCAGTACCACTTCGTCCTGACCCCGGAAAGCGAACAGGCTGTTCACGCCCTGGCCCTGGAACTGCTCGCCCAACCGCGCAGCTATGAGAAACTGGTGGCGCTGCACGCCCACATCGCCAACCTGCCCATCAGCCGCACCGCCCAGCACTTCAACCTCCCCATCGCCACCCTGCGCTACTATGTCAACCAGATCGGCCAACGGTTGCAGACGCCTCGCCAGACGGCCGGTCACGACCGCCGGGGATTTGCCCGCCAGGCCGTCCTCTTTGACGCCAGCGCCGCCGATTGAGCCGCTACCAGCTCATCTCCCAATGGGGAACTCCCAACAACGACTGGATCGCCCCATCGAAAGGGGATGACTGCCAGAACCCGGCAGAAGGTGGCCGTTCAGCCTCAAGGGGAACAACGGTTGGATATTCACGGATCCGCTGGAGCAATCCGGCAATGACCTCGGCATCGATCCCGGCGCGCTGCGCTTCCACCAGCGCCGTTGCCAGCCAGATCGTCTGGGCACGCAGCACTTCAGGAGATGCTGCCAGCGTGTTGGTGATGTCCTCGATGGCATTCTCCAGGTTCTTGAGCGCAGCCGTCCGAGCATCTTTCGGTGTCGGTGCTTCAGGGATCAGTAGCTTCTCCCCTTCGATTTCTTCTGCTTCTATGACGGCAGGTGTCACAACGGCAAACAAGTCGATGGTCGAGGCTTGAGCTTGCCGCAAGAGATCGGCCTCTTTCTCCTCGTCGGTTCGGAGGTCTTCCAGGATGAGCTTGAGGGGGCCAGGAGAAGCATCCATCCGAGGATGGGGATTGACATCCGTCTGGGCGATGTCTCGTTGGGAGAACATAAGCATCTGGACAGGCTGCTCCCGCTCGCGGTCGCGCTCCCGCTGGGCGCGCGTGCGGTTGTCCACCGCTTCTCCGGTGAATAGATTGTATTGCAGCGGCACTTCGACAGGCATAGCAGGGTCTCAGGCGCGGTGGTGGTACTCCTCAAGCGCCTGGAGCGGCGTCGGGGCAAAGTACAGATCGCGTTCAATCGGCAGCCCCAAACTCCCCTTCACCCCTTCCAGTTCCGTCAGCGAAAAGTACCCCAACTCGACTTCCAGCCCGGACACCAACCCAAAGAAGGTGTCCGCGCCATCGTATTCGGTCGGATACCATGTCCAGCTGCCGTCGGGCATGAAGAACTTGACGGAGGCTACCGTGTCCCGACCGCGCTTTTCGGTAGCATACAGTGGTGGCAGAACCGCCCGGCTCTCGGCATCGAGCAAATCCATCGCGTAATCCGGAAACCGTTTGATGTCGGCGATCCGTTGGGCATCGTTGTCATAGTTGACCGCATAACCGCGGGCTGTATAGGGGTGAAAGATCAAGAGCTGT
>JAEUQZ010000009.1:27803-29029 GCA_016788965.1 Anaerolineae bacterium
AGGCAATCCCCTCGATCTGGGCTTCGGTCAGGCTGTCACCAAGTTCGGCCAGGTCTGGCCGTATCCAGAACACATCTTCACGGCTGACACCGTTAGTAGGATAGGATCGCGGTTCGCGTTCGCTCATAAGTTGAGCATAGCACATTCGCCGGATGAACAAACTTGCATCCTGTTACTCAAATCCGGCTCATCTCTATGGGAGGAGCAAACGGAAATGGCAGCATCAACGAATAGTTGGGCGGCGATGGGGTTGTCGGGGTTGGCTTTGGTTCAGACAGAAGGGGAACAATCTTCCCTCGCTGACTAATCCGCTTCAACAGCCCTGCGATCATCTCGCTATCTACCCCTGTCCAGTGCGCTTCCACCAGCGCCTCAGCCAGCCAGATCGTCTGGGCACGCAGCACATCAGGAGCCGCTGCCAAGGTGCTGGTGATGTCCTCGACGGCACGTTCCAGATTTCTGAGCGCAGCCGTCCGAGCCGCTTCCGGGGTTGGTGCTTCGGGGATCAGTGGCTCTTCCACTTCGATTTCTTCCGCTTCTACGACGGCAGGTTCAACCGGGGTCTCGACGGCAAACAGATCAATGGTCGCCGCTTGAGCCTGTCGTAGAAGTTCAGATTCCCTCTCTTCCTCGGTTCGGAGGTCTTCCACGATCAGCTTGAGCGGGCCAGGAGACACATCCATCCGGGGATAGGGGTTCACATCCGTCTGGGCCATATCCCGCTGGGAGAACATGAGCATCTGAACGGGCTGCACCGACTGCCGATCCCGCTCGCGCTGAGTACGGGTGCGGTTGTCCACCGCTTCTCCGGTGAACATGTCGTATTGCAGCGGTGTTTCAGTGAACATACGGTCAGTAGCGGCGGTGGTACTCCTGAAGCGCCTTCAGCGTCGTCGGCGTGAAATACAGGTCGCGTTCAATCGGCAGCCCCAGGCCGCCACGGACTTCTTCCAGTTCGCTCAGGGTGAAGTAGCCTAGCTCCACCTCGTAACCGGAGACGAGACCAAAGAAGGTGTCTTCGCCATCAAACTCGGTCGGATACCATGTCCAGTTGGCATCGGGGGTGAAGAACTTCAGTGGAGCAATGGCCTCCATCCCCACCTCCTCGTTGGCGTAGAGCCTCGGCAATACCGCTCGCAGTTCATCGGGCAGCAAGTCCATCTTCTCCTGCAGGTTCCAGCCCAACTGAACATCCCTGATCTCTCCGACGTCGTTGTCGTAGGTCA